>JBFHER010000348.1:0-3828 GCA_041584055.1 Bacteroidales bacterium | reverse complement strand
TTGATTCGCTGTTCCCTTGAAATCTGAACCTCAAAAATGGGGGAACTGCGCTTAATATCCCAAAAAGGTTTTGGCAACCTTACATTTCCAATGTTGGCACTTTCATCTTCAATCCAACAGCATTTTTGAGGACCCAGATGTAGGATGTCCTCTGCCAATAGATTTTCAAACATTTCAGTAGAGGGTTGCTTCGGTTGGCCGATCCCTCCGAACACAGAACCCTTATGGTTCGCCAGTCCTTCCAGATCAATCACCTGTTCTCCTTTTTCCGCAAGTTTCTTTAAAATGTCTGTTTTTCCGCTTCCTGTCATCCCTCCCAAAACGCAATACGAAATAGGACGCACATGCGCATTTTGAACCGCTTTCCGATAAGCTTTATACCCCCCACACAAAACCCTGGGCTTTAAGCCTGCAAACTGGAGCAACCAGGCGACACTTTCACTGCGCATTCCTCCCCGCCAACAATGCACAAGTACCTGACCGTCCAAAGCCAGTTTCTTTGCTTCCTTAACAATTCGTGACATCTCAGGTCCCACAAAATCCAGTCCTCTAACAACAGCAGCTTCCTTTCCCTCCTGCTTATATAAGGTCCCAATCACAACACGTTGCTCATTTGAAAAAAGCGGGATGTTCTTTGCTCTGGGAATATGTGCTTTTTCAAACTCGGCAGGCGTTCTGACATCCATCACTGGAATTGTCTTCCGCAAATCAAGAAATGCCTGAATATCTATTTTTATGTTGTCCTTCTCCATGTTAATGTTTAATCATGTCATATTAACTTCAAATCGTTTTTTTGCATTGCATAAAAGCATTTTCTTAATCAGCAGAGATCCGTATGGGCAAACAGTCCAAACGTTACCATTCGGCCATGAATTGCCATATTTAAGTAACTATAATTTGTGACAACAAAAACTTAAAACGATCGATTTAAGCAAACGCAAGTTACAAAATTGAAATTGAAGGGAGCCCAGATTTATTGATGAATTAATGTACATTAATAGAAATGTCAATTACCTCCCTTTGGAATTACATTCAGGGAAAAGGGATCACATTCAGGGAAGAGTTCAAACCAAGTGTAATAAAAAGAGAAAACCTGACCGGCGGGCGCCAGACAGGTTTTCAAAATTACCCTAAACCTAAACCTATGAAAATTAAGTGCTGTAAAGATACAATCTTTATTATGACTTTTCCAAATATCCGACCAATTTAATTGCATAAATCAATAAATGAAATTACAAGCTCAACACGTTCATTTACTCAAACATCTATTTTTACGGAAATTATAGTCTCATTGTAAAATGCAAAAAACCTCCTCAGGTGTCATTGAGCAGGTTTTCTGATACAGCTTAAATAATTTTAGAGTTAAGGTATTTTTCTGTGGTGAAGTTAAGGCTTTCTTTTTACAAAAAACTCACGGTTTTCCGTGAAAAATAGAATATCGATATTTTTTTTCTTAACTGACATATCCGAAACTTAACTGAATATTATGCTATCTTATTGAATATTGTCAATGTTTATTGATGTTGTTCTCAAATACGAGAATACATATCATATAATATTGTAGTGGACGATGCACAAATTCCAGCGCAACAATTACGATTAAACAAGAACTCCTTCAAAAGAAAATTGAAGGAGTCCGCAAGGTAAAAAAGTCCAATTATTATGAAAAAAATCACAATCAAGTTACAACAAAATGGGCACAAAAAAAAGCCCCGCATCGGGCGATGCGGGACTTTTAAATTACCCTAAACCTAAACCTATGAAAATTAAGTGCTGTAAAGATACAATCTTTTTTTCTTACCAACAATATAAAACCTGCACTTTTTTCGCAAAAATATATCCCAATTTATATTATCAAACCATCCAATAACTTCAAGTAAATTGATATTCCTTGCTCTAATTCATGCAGATAAATAAATTCATTTGAGGAATGCGAGCGGGCAGAATCACCGGGCCCTATTTTAACCGTTACGTAAGGCATTACACTTTGATCGGAAGTTGTTGGACTGCCATAATGATTCAATCCCAGGGTTTTTCCCTTTTTCACAAAAGGGTGATCCATTGGTGTAAAGGATGAATTTAAACGAAAAGAACGTGGTATAACTTCACATTCAACCTGTTCTTTTACAATTTCAAATATCTGTTGATTTGTATACTTTTCGTTTGATCGAACATCTACAACAAAGGAACATCTATCCGGAACCACATTGTGCTGAGTGCCGGCTTCAATTTGTGTCACGCTCATTTTAACAGGACCCAAAATATCTGATCCTTTAGGAAAACTGAAGGTTCTGAACCATTCGATATCCTTCATACTTTTGTAAATTGCATTTACTCCTTCCTCCCTCGCAGCATGCCCGGAGACCCCTGTTGCAACACAGTCCATCACCATGAGACCCTTTTCTGCAATTGCCATTTCCATCAATGTTGGCTCTCCAACAACTGCAAAATCAACATGCGGTATTTTATCGATAACACTTGAAAAGCCTCCCGCCCCGGATATTTCTTCTTCTGCTGACACAACCAACATCAGGTTATATGGCTGTTCCTTCTCTGACAAACCAAAGAAAGTTTGTATCAGGCACACCAAAGGTCCACCGGCATCATTACTTCCCAGGCCAAATAGTTTTCCTTTCTCCACCACAGGCTTAAATGGATCAAGGGTCCATTTTTTAGATGGTCTGACAGTATCCACATGCGAATTAAGCAACAAAACCGGTTTTTCATCAACCCAGTTGTGACCTTTTAGCACCAGATTGTTTCCTATTCGTTCAACTTGACTTCCCCGCTTAAGAAAATAGTGATACAAAAAATCAGATGCTACTTTTTCTTCTCTGCTAAACGACTGAATTTCAATCAGATGTTTTAGTAAATCTACCGCCTGTTTATATAAGCTTTCTACCATATCATCGGATTGTAGTGCCAGGCGCCTGATTTAATGCGGAAGCTTGCTTGATAATAACTTCTTTCACACCTGCTTCAATTGACATGAATGCATTGTCAAGCTTAGGGATCATACCACCAGTAATAACACCCTGTTTTTTATGCTCCAAATAAGTACTTTTTGTTATCAATGGAATCACGCTTGCCTCATCATTTTCGTTTTCCAGAACTCCGGCTTTTTCAAAACAGTAAACCAGTGATACATCAAAATATTTGCAAAGACCTTTTGCCACTTCTGCGGCGATGGTATCCGCATTGGTATTTAACAACCCACCTGCACCATCATGAGTTAATGGTGCCAATACAGGTACCACACCCTGTTTTATCAAACCAGATAAAAGATCCGCATTAACCTTGTCAACATCACCGGCAAAACCGTAATCAACATCCTTAACCACCCGTTTGTGCGCTTCAATGATATTCATATCTGCTCCGGTAAGTCCCAGAGCATTTGTTCCTTTCGACTGTAGTTTTGCTACAACATTCTTGTTTACCAAGCCGCCATAGACCATTGTTACAACCTTCAGAGTTTCCGCATCAGTCACACGTCTTCCTTCGATGTAAATGCTCTTTATACCCATCAGGTCACCAATGGTCGTTGCCATTCTTCCACCTCCGTGCACCAAAAGCTTGAACCCCGGCAAAGCCACAAACTGAGTCAATAATTCCTCCAGTAACCCGGCATCCTCCACAACTTTTCCTCCAACCTTAACAACTGTAATTTTATCCATCACATCTTTTTTAGAACAGACCGTGAATTTTTGCATCAATTTTATTAATAACGCTTCTTAGATCTTCCGGGTTTTCTGCAAAATTATTATTATCCACATCAATAATCAAGAGATTCCCCAAGGTGTAATTATTAATCCAGTCGTTGTAACGTTC
>JBFHER010000347.1:0-3845 GCA_041584055.1 Bacteroidales bacterium | reverse complement strand
TTACCACTTCTCGCCAGCAGGAGATGCCATCATAGATGCAAAACAATTTCATCAATTGGGACGTTTTATAAGCTTTGGTCAGAGTGCCCTTGGCATTGTCAAATTAAGCTTTATTCTCTCTCTTCTCTATAACGTTATAGGTCTGGGCTTTGCCTTAACAGGACACATGTCACCAGTAGTCGCAGCGATTTTAATGCCCATCAGCTCAATTTCTGTGGTTGCGTTTGCAACCTTTGCGACGCGGTTTATGTCGGCCCGGAAATTGAGTAGCTAACATAAGGTTAGGCAATAAAACCACGCGATGCAATCGCGCGGCAGCGGTAAATTGCTTTCAACAATTTAATTCACAACCGGAATTTTAAGGGTAAAGGTTGATCCTTTTTCAAGTTCTGATTTCACGTTTAATTCCATGTTCATCAGATGGCCAAGCTTATCAGCAAGGGTTAGGCCGATGCCGGCACCACCATAGAGCACTTCTTTTTGACCTTCCACACGTCGGAATGCTTCAAAGATATATTGCATTTGCTCCGGAGAGATTCCTATTCCTGTATCCTTTACAAAGATCTCCACATCTCCGTTTTGCAAGGCATACCCGATTTCAACCTGTCCTTCTGAGGTAAACTTAAGTGCATTGTCAATCAGCTTATCAAGGATCTGCTCCAGACGTCCACTATCAGCCTGTATCTTTTTATCCTTCAAGGGCTCCATGGGTTGAAGTTTATATGCAACCTTATCACCGCAATATTCTGCCGCTTTTTCAATGTTCTTATGGTAGACATCATTTAGAACATTATAGATATAGCAAATTGACATCCGTGGTTTGATCTGTTTTGATTCTATCTGAGATAAATCCACAATGTCCTCGATCAATCCTAAAAGGTTATCCGAGTTTTTTGTGATGACCTGGGCATAGGCTTCTCGCTCACTTTCATCCAGATCCGGATCATTCAACAAATTAGAGAAGCCAACAATGGCATTTAAGGGAGTGCGGATTTCATGTGACAGATTTGCCAGCAAGGCTGACTTAAGCATATTTGATTCTTCCGCACGGTTCTTCGCATCAATGAGCTCCCCTTCAGATTTGCGGCGTTCCTTGATGATTTCCTCCTTTACGATGATATCCCTTGTTTTCTCGTTGAGCTTTTTCATGAGGTTGGTCTGAATCTTCCTCAGGTTGCGTTCCCTGTACTTAATGATAGCATAAACTGATCCCACCAACACAAAAATGCTCAACAGGTAAAACCAGGCCTTCAGGTAAAAGGGTTTCTTAATTAAAATCCGGATGGGCGTTTCCAAAGCAGCGCCACTGTAATGTTCGTTGTAAGCCCTTAACTTAAACTCATACTTTCCATAACCTGTTTTGGGATAACTCTTTGAGCATTTATCATCAAAATCAGACCACTTTTGGTCATAGCCTTCCAGTTTATATCTGTATTTAACTTTCAGGGGATTGTTGTGTTTAATCCCAATATAATTAAACTCAATATTGTATTCCCCATGGCCCAAAACAATTCGTTTTGTGAAGTCCACAGCTTCGTCGTTTATTTTAACCGACAGAATATTTATTTTGGGTGGTGCAACACTTTTTCTGGCTTGTTTTTCGTTTTTGATTCGCAACAGACCTTTGGTGGTTCCAAACCACAGGTTTGCACTGGCATCTTCGATGATGGCATTTGTATTGAAGTTTGTGCCTTCGGGTATTCCCTGAGATTCATCTATCACGTCGATGCTTTGACTCACGATGTCGAGTTTTGAAACGGCCCCCTGATGTCCCACATAAACCGCTTGTCCATGAGCAAACAAACTGTAGCAAAAATCAGAAAACAAACCTGAACTTTGATTGTAATTTACAATGCTGTCTCCAACAACTTTAATCAGTCCATTTCCAATGGTTGCAATCCAAACATTGTGGTTTATATCTTCAGTAATTGTTTTAACAATCCAGTAGTTGTTCGTTTTTCTTCCTAGCAGATCCTGGGGCTGCATGTTTTTATCAAGATAGGTTACGGTACTTCCTTTGAAACTGATAAAAAGACGTTCTTGTGAATCTACAAACAGGTGCTCAATATTATGAAAAACATAACTATCTTCAGATCGGTACCATGTTTCCTCCAGGCTTTTTAAGTTCATTCTGAACAAACCACCCCCTGTGGCAATCCAGATATCATCCCCCTTACCTGTGATGCAGTTGATAGAATTTTCAAGATTATCCAGGGAGATCTCCTTCTGGTATAGCAATTTCGTTTTCAAATCCAGGAAAAACAATCCAGAGCTTTCTGTTCCGATCCACAATTGATCTTCTCCCTGTAAGTAAAGGCTGCTTATTTTATCCTCTGGCAGCCCATCATCTGTTGATATCATGGAAATAATTTTCCCTGATTCATTTTCAACATGCAGAATTGCACCATAGGCTCCTACCCAAATGCTCTTGTCTGATTTTGTTAACGATGTAAAATTATTTCTTTTCCCTAATTCTTCATAGGAGAAAAGACTCAGGTTATTATCAATGATGCGCGTTAAGCCTTTATCCGACAACCCAAACCATACGTTTCCGTCCTGATCCTGAAAGATAATTTTTGCATTGTCCGTCTCGGTCTTCAGTCCGGTTTTCATTGAGTAACTTGAAAAGTCGTTAAACTTAAGCTCCTCATAAGGATGAAGCTGTACAACCCCATTCCCGTAAGTTGTAAACCAAAGAGATCCATCGCTATCAAACAAGCCATCGTTCACGCTGGATATCATCCGTTGCTCAACGAAGCTCTCAGGCAGTTCCAGCTTGTTTATCCTGTTTGTAATCACATTGAATGTAAACAGTTGTGATTCAGTAATGATGAGTAGAAAATTGGGATCCGGTGTGTAGGGTATAATTTTTTTTACGTACATATCCTCCGTTTCCTGATAGGCATAGGGTACGGACCAATGATATGACTTTTTATTTAATTGCGCCACAAATAAACCCTGATTTGTACCAAACAGACAACGATCATAGCCGATGGGATAGGAACATAAAACATTCCGGTTCGGGAGCGGCGATTCCACCTCTGTCATGCTTAAATCCTCATTCACAATCGTAAAGCCATCGCTTTGCGTTGCCAGCCACACTTTTCCCTGATCCACAAACATATCAGAAATCAAACCCGAATTGGGTGTTTTCAAATTTTTAAAGACACCATGGTCATTCATTGTGACGCTCCCTGAGTTTCCAAACCACATGCGACCGAGAGAATCCTTTGTACAACTGGAAACAAAATTATAATCAAGGAAGTTATCAGTATCATATTTAACGAAATTGATACCATCAAACTTATACAGGCCTTCGCCTGTTCCAATCCAGATAAACCCCCGGTCGTCCTGACCAATGCAGGTAATGAAGTGCTGTGATAATCCCTCATTTTTGCCATAATAGCAAAATTTATACCTGACATTTTCTGACCACAGGCTTGTAGTAATCAGAAATGAGGTAAAAATTATGAGGAAGATATGCTTCATAGACGCCTGTACTTTACTCGATGGCTTTCATTTTGAATCTTGGATTATATACAGGGATTCCACCTATGGGCATCACGTAAAAAGGCAAGGTTTCACCATACTGATTCTGGACCACAAAAACAACATTGTTATTCTTCACCAAACTCTTTCTGTTTTTCACAAATTGAATTTGAAGCGATGAAAGTTTTTCTTCTTCGATGATTGGAAAATGATTTTCTTTCCAATCACTTTCTCCCGACACATCACAAAGCAAGCCATTTTTTGCAATACTCACAACCCGAATGAAACCATCATTGTCCCAGTCGAAATTAAACATTTTAACTGCCACGGTTTTCTCATCGATGAACGGAAATATT
>JBFHER010000346.1:0-3860 GCA_041584055.1 Bacteroidales bacterium | reverse complement strand
ATGTTCTGCTCCATTACACCCACTGCCATGGGCAAAAATAAATCATTAAAAAACAGTCGGCCAAATATTATTCTGGTGATGACCGATGACCAGGGAATGGGAGATCTATCCTGCATGGGAAATGAAATTTTAAAAACCCCACACATCGATAATTTTTACAATAATGCCACGCGTTTCACTGATTTTCAGGTAAGTCCAACCTGTGCACCCACCCGTTCCGCAATAATGAGTGGTAGAGCTCCTTTTAAAAATGGTGTAACACATACAATTTTGCAAAGAGAGCGGATGGCCCTGGATGTTTTTACAATGCCACAGGCCTTGCAAAGTGCAGGGTACAAAACGGGTCTTTTCGGTAAATGGCATTTGGGTGATGAGGACGCATATCTGCCTGCAAACCGGGGTTTTGATGAAGTGCTCATGCATGGTGCAGGTGGAATAGGTCAGTTGAATTTTGGTGATTTTCCGCCAAATGCAGGAGAGAACAGCTATTTCGACAATGTGTTACTTCATAACGATACAATTGTGCAGACCAAAGGATTTTGTACTGACTTATTCTTTCAGGCTTCACTTGCCTGGATAAAAAAACAGCACGAAGCAAAGCAAAGCTATTTTGCCTATGTTGCATTGAATGCGCCTCATGGCCCCTTTAATAATGCGCCGGAAAAGAACCAAAAGCGTTTTCTGGATGCTGGATATGATAAGAAATCGGCGGTACGCTATGCTATGATTGAAAACATCGATGACAACTTTGGTGAAATGATGGCCAAACTCAAAAAGTGGAATGCCCTTGAAAATACAATCGTAATTTTCATGACAGACAATGGCATGTCTATGGGACCGATAAAAAGGAATGGAGAAACAATATTTCCTTACAACGCAGGCATGAAAGGGCGCAAAAATTCACCCAACGAAGGTGGTACGCATGTGCCATTTTTTGTGCAATGGAAAGGAGTTTTGGACAAGGGTGTAAATATAGATGCACTGACAGCTCACCTGGATCTCTATAAAACTTTTTGTGAATTGGCTGGAGCAAAACTACCCAAAACAATGCAGGACTTAGATGGTCGATCATTGTTGCCACTGCTCGAGAACCCAAATACAGACTGGCCTGATAGAGAGTTGTTTATACATTGCGGCCGATGGAAAGACGGGGAGCGCGAAGAAAATAAATACCTGAAATGTGCCGTACGTACAGAGCAATGGCGTTTTGTAAACAACGGTGAGCTGGCGGATATTTTTATTGATCCGGGTGAATCTAACGATGTGTCTGCCAAACATCCTGAAGTTGTTGAAAAATTAAAGAAGTCCTATGATAGCTGGTGGGAATCCGTTTTGCCATTGATGGTAAACGAAGGTTTGCCCAAAGTAAATTCGGAAGATCAACCACTTGTAAAAAGATATTATAAGCAGTTGGAAGAATATGGAATTCCCGATTGGGCTCCGGAAAATACAAATGACTAATCCATAAAATAAAGGAAATGAAAACCAGAATGTTCGCATGCCTGATCTCAGCAATATTGCTCGGGACAGTTTTGATTTCTGCACAAAACACAAATGGCACTTCACCCTCAGATGATGAACTGATGAAGTGGTTTCGTGAGGCAAAATTTGGAATGTTTATTCATTTTGGCGCTTCTACATCCGAAGATTATCTGGATGATGGCCTTAACAAAACAGAGCGCTACGAAGCATCGGTCAAAAATTTTAATCCCGTAGATTTTGATGCGAAAGAATGGGTAAGAATCGCCAGGGAAGCAGGCATGAAATACATCGTTTTTACCACCAAACATCACGATGGTTTTTGTAAGTGGGATTCAAAATTAACCAATTGGGATGTGATGGATCAGACACCATTTAAAAGGGATATTGTTGCCGAATTAGCGGATGCCTGCAAGGATGCTGGAATTGAACTGGGCTTTTATTATTCAATCGCAGACTGGTATCATCCCGAATACGATCCTGCATACAGCAATCGTAAGGGCTTCCATTTTAAACCGAACCCTGAGGCAGACATTACCAAATATATGGATTTTATGTATGGGCAAATCAGGGAATTGTGCGAAAATTATCATCCCCGATTATTCTGGTTCGATGGTTCCTCAGGCTTTCGGGATGAAAATCGCAAGCGATTGTTAGGTCAACAGGAAATGGTGGATCTGCTGAACTCCTACGGTGCAATCTGCAATAGTCGTTATGGTGATGATGATGCACTGAAATATGTAAGTTATTTGTCAATGGGAGATAATATGTCTCCTTCGGGTAACATAGGGGTGGATTTTGAATCGGCACAGACAATGAACGGTTCATGGCACTTCAATGCTCAGGATCATAACTGGAAATCGGCAGATGCAATGCTCGAAATGCTTATTCAGATTGTTGGCAATGGGGGCAATTATTTGTTAAATGTAGGTCCCGACAGCAAAGGTGTAATTCCTCTGGAATCCCAAACACGACTGAAAGTGATGGGGGATTGGTTGCAGAAAAATGGGGATGCAGTATATGGAACCAAGGCAGGTCCTTACCCATACGAATTAAACTGGGGTTCTGTAACACAACGAAAAGATGGAGACAAAACAATCCTCTATCTGAATGTTGTTGATTGGCCGAAGAATGGTGAATTTAAACTTTACGGTCTCAATAACAAGGTGGATCATGTTTCACTCCTTGCAAGTGGAGAAATGCTTTCATGCCAGACAGTATACAACGCCGCAGCTGGCTTAAATACAATGACCATTCAAGTACCAAAAATAGCACCTGATCCATATGTTTCAGTGATCGCTTTAATAATTGAAGGTGAACCAATGATGGATCAGTCCTTTTTGCAACAAATGGATGGCACAGTCATTTTAGATGCATATACTGCCAAAATACACGATATCGAATTTGAAGCAAACAAGCCCCTGCGTGCATTGGAGCAAAAGGCATTCACAATTATGAAAAAGGGAAAAGGAATTATGCCTGCAAGGGGATTAACGGTAATTCTTGACCGCGCAGGGCAGGCACTGAGTTGGGATTTTAGATTGATCACGCCCGGAACATATCAGGTGGCCGTGGTTTGCAATGTGAATGAAAAACAGGAATGGAAAACAGACGGGCGTATGCGTGCCTCTGTTGCCGGTCAGTCTCTCGAAACAAATTTGGTCGAGCAGGAGCGCTGGGAAAACACAAGGATGGCAAACGAAGTTATGAGTTCTGTCTCAGTTCTGGGAACAGTTAAAATTAAAACGGTGGGAATGCATACACTTACGCTGGAGGTAACATCCGATTTTAAAGGTGTCAAACCCAACATTCGAAATGTACAATTGTTGCCGGTGGGCAAAGAAAAGTAAGTAAGAGATAAGCCAAACATCAAGACCTGTAAAAGGTTTGTTACCGGATTTCGCAGATCACCATTTCAAGAAGTATCTATTTCGAAAATAGAATTTTTAAAATAAAACAATGTGCCGGATGCACAAAAATATCATGAAAAAAAGATTTTTTATTAGCGCCTCAATAATGCTTCTATTCTGGGGGAGTAGCTTTGCCCAGATCCTTGATACTTCAAATTATTCAGGTCCCATAAAAGTTGCGTGCATAGGAAACAGTATCACTTATGGTGCCCGCATCGATGACCGTCCAAAAAATTCATATCCTTCTCAGTTGGGAAGGATGTTAGGAGATAAATGGGATGTTCGGAATTTTGGGGTAAGTGCAAGAACCATGTTAAAAAATGGAGATTATCCTTATTGGCGCGAGCAAGCTTATGCGGAAGTAAAAACGTTTTTACCGGATGTTGTAATCATCAAACTTGGAACAAACGACACGAAAGCGCAGAACTGGAGATTCAGCCATGAATTTAAAGCCGATTACCGTGCCATGAT
>JBFHER010000345.1:0-3898 GCA_041584055.1 Bacteroidales bacterium | reverse complement strand
GTTGGAGGTTCGAACATAAACAATAATAAGACATACGATCAGGTTGCGATCGCTCCAAATACAATTCAGAACAAAGTTTTAAAAGTAGGGGCATTTGATTTTGATAACGGAATGTTTAAAGATAAATGGAAGGAATTAACGAAACAATATGACCACAAAAATGCAACTTTGAAATTCTCCCAATTTATGAAACATCATATATCAGATCACAGACCAATTTGGCTTCAACTGGACATTTCTTAAAATTTTTCGGATCATACAATTGACAGAGCGAATTTAATGCAACGTTTAATTAGAGCACACCCATACGTAATGCATCCACATGGTCAATGTTTTATACAACGCATTTCTCCGTTTTTCCAAGATGTTTAAATCCTTATCTGTATTTCCCAATCATCCATGCTTTCTTTAATTTTCGTCAAATTGGTTTTAAATATTAAAAAATTCTCAACCTGGTTTCATAAAATCTGAGAAGGGAATAATTCTGGTTTAACATGTGCTTCCATGTGATTTGATCGTACGTTCATAATCATATCTTATATTGAAGTCTATGGTTTAAAATTTCGCGGCAAGTGGTTATTTTAATTAAGTCTAATTATGATTTAATAATGTTTTTTTTGTAATTTACAATCTGTTAATTTAAAAAATAACCAAATGAAAAATTCAGTTATACTTGTAGTTGGTCTGCTATCTGTTTCTGTGTTTACCGCATGTGACGAGTTATTAAATCAACTTGAAAATGTGAAAGATACGAACATTAGCGAAGTTAAAACGGGGAGTATTGAGGTTGGAGATACGGTCAGACTTGAGGGTACTTTTATTGAAGGTAAAGTCATTTATTTAGTGAATGATGCCTCCATCGTTTTGATTAACACACCCATGGCAGAGGAAAGTTATATTAGGCTTGATCCGGGGTCTGCAGAAAATTATGCGAACGGTGTTACCACTGGACAGGTTGTGGAATGTGAAGGTGTTGTGGTAGAATTTGACAGCAAGGAAGATCAAATAAATGCTGATTACATTGGGGCTGCCTATTTAAAAGGTTTAAAGCTGATTGATTATCCCAAAATTACCGGTAAAACGGATTATGATCTTACCTGGATCACTCCTGGCATCAGTATTTGTGACCTTAATCCGGTGCTTTGCGAAAAGATTGGAGATATCTTCAGAGCAGACGAGTATGCACTGCTATACAGCGGTGGTGTGAATGCGGCCAACAACCACAGTCGTTACTGGAATGACTTAAAATTTATGTATTTAACTTTGGTCAATGTTTATGATTATGATCCCGATCACATAAAGGTTGTTTACGCAGATGGAACGGCCGAAGATACAGAAATGCCAGTTGATTTTGCAGCAGATGTGGCTGGTCTGGATGATGCCATCGATGAACTTAGTGCTGACATTGATTTTAACGATAAATTATTTGTGTTTACAACCAATCATGGCGGAGGTTATTTAACCAGCGGTTCGGTAAACAAGGGAGGCGTTAACGATACGGATGGTGATGAAAGCGATACCCAGTCCATAGATGAAACCATGTCCCGATACAATGATAGCCGTGTTACAGATGATGATTTTGCAGATTTAATCAATGAAATTAATGCCGCACAGATGATCATTGTATTGGAACCTTGTTTTAGTGGAGGGTTTTTGGCTGATCTCAGTGGTGAGAACCGAGTTATAATGTCTGCAGCAACTGAGAATGAATACTCGTGGGCCATGTCAGGTGGTGCTTATGATGAGTTCGCTTACCATTTTACCTCAGCGGTAAATGGGAATGATCCGGATGGGAATGTGATAGATGCAGACACAGACAATGATGGAAGGGTAACGATGTTGGAAGCCTTTAATTATGCAAAAGATAATGACAGCGCATCTGAAACCCCACAGTATGAAGATGACGGAGATGGCATATCTACATCAACACCTTCTGCAACAAGTGGAGATGGGCAATTTGGGAGTACAATTACCCTGTAGTAGAAAGCGTATGGCTATTTAATGTGGATTTATGTTTGGTTCTGGTTTGAGCGATACTTCTTAGAATTTCCACATTTTTTAAATATACCGTTAGACTGCCGGGACAAAATGTTAGAACTCGTATCTCTGGTATTGCTCCATCAAAAAGATTAGCAATAAATTGTTTCACGAATTGTCAAACTTTTAAATTTTCACATTTACAGAAAACATCACACCTCTGGGGATGCCCAGCTCGATGGCATTGCGGGTGCCTGTGGTGGGGAGGGGGAAGGAAGCTTCCACAAGTTCTGAAGCAAAATCAATCAGATTATAGACGCTGGCATTAAACTCAATTTTTGAATCTTTCAGCTTAAAGGAATAAGCAATGCGGAGCTCCGTGTTGACGAGGAAATCTTCGCGGCTTCCCCATTCTTCGGTGAAATGAGTGGAGCCTTTGTACACCCGATTCCATACCAGTGCTTGCGTTTGTGATGTGGCGTTGGTGTTCAGGCTTGTCTGGTAGGATGAAAAGGGTTGCCCATCGATAAACTTAAGTAAAAAGGATGTTTTAAAATTCGCATTGATGCGGTATCCAAAAAGTCCGTGAGCCATAAAACCCCTGTCCTGTTGCGGGCGACTGATCTGCTTGTAGTGTGAGTTTGGGTTGGCAAGTGCATCACTAAATAACTCCAGATTGTTTTCCTGTATCGAATTTCCCGGAATTCCGGGGCCGTCCATGGCTTGTGACACCCAGGATGCAGATGCAAAAATTTTCTCTGACTGATAGGTGTATTTAATTATGTTGGTGAAAGCAAATGGGGTGTTGCTTAAAAAGGGGACAGAATGATCGAAGTTCATACTTGCCGGTGGATCTGAATTCACGGTGTACGGAATGGCCTGACCACCATGCAAATAAAATTCGTTGTATGCTTCTCCCATCTGAAAATAGCCATATTCTTCGTAGGGACCATCAAAAGATGTTTGCCACATGTTAAAAAACTTTTTGTACGTAGAAACTATAGAAAATGTGTGTCCTTTGCCGAAGTTAAAAATCAAAGGCCAGTCAACAATCAGGTAGGCAGGTTGGTTGATCCCTTTTGTCGTTTGTCTGTAAGCACCGCCGGAAGTGAAGAACAAATCATTGGTTTCACCGGTATTGACGAATTTATCATTGTTGACATCATCCCAGAAATAGGCCTTTCCATTGAGATAATCATCAGATAAATAGGTAATCATATCAAAATGGAATGGGATTCGTTTTCTACTGATGTTAAGTCCTGTGGAAAAAAAAGGTCCTGTTTTCCAGGTTAAAAGTAATTCAGCCTGCCAGTTTGGGCGCACAATGCTTTTGTTGCTAAGGAGCATGCCATCCAGAGAAAAACCAAGCGACCCGTTGATAGAAACTTTTTCATGTGGCTTGAAGTTGCGGGAAACACTGATTTCGTTCTCAAGTATGCCGCTGGAAAAGGAAGACGATTCCCATTCTGTGATGTACAGTGAAGAATAGAAAGGAGCATCTTCACTTAGCCATGCTTTACTTTGCGGGTCAACTAGTGACTGGTAATAAATTGAGTTTGTAGCACTGTATCCATCGGAATTTGTGTGAATAAAACTATTGTAATTATCGGCAGTAAATAAGAACCCATTTCCCAGGTCATGGCTGTAGTTGAAAGCATGAGAAACCTCCAGATACCCTGCATCTGGATAATAAGGTGTGAAGGATTCCCCATCCATGTCAATAAAATTACGGCTGAAGTCCTTGTTGTGATGTTCCTGCTTGTTATTAGATATACTTATCCCGCTTACAAGGCGTCCATTAGCCGAATTCTTTGTTGTCCAGACAGATCCACTTATGATCTGATTCTCTGCCGTTTCGTTTTCATTGTAATAAAACTCATGAAACAGATGATCGCGCTTCGAGTAAGCCAAAGCGTAGTTC
>JBFHER010000344.1:0-3905 GCA_041584055.1 Bacteroidales bacterium | reverse complement strand
CCCGGAGCGTTGGGGGGATGCAGCTTTTAAGGATCTGCGTACGCAGGGCGCATTTTTGGTCAGTGCGAAAAAGAACAATGGGCTAACTCAGTTTGTCGAAATTAACAGTTTAATTGGTTCCCCTTGTGTAATTAAAACAGATATCGTTAATCCAATAATCTATATAAATGGCAAGGATGTTACAAAAAACTCACGCATCGTTCAAAAAGATGAAAAAGGACGCCTGACCATTGATCTTAAGGCGGGCGAAACAGTGATACTGACGCCTCATACGCTTAAAAATACAAACTTCTTCATTGAGGCTTTACCTGTTAACGATTCGGAAAAAAACCTCTTTGGGTATAGCAAAAAAACAGAAAGGTTACCGGGACACAACTATTATTTATTAAAAAAATAATATTTCTAACGAATCATGGGAGGATCATAGCTTTGACTGTGCAGATGCCGGAAGTCTAATAAAAATGTTGTCCGGTTTGAAGATCCCATTGGTCACATCAGATGCCTAGGAAATGAACCTTATGATGCTTTCGTCATCTTTAAATATAAAAGTACGATTTGAAATTTTGGCTTAACAATATTAGTTGTAAATAATTATGAAACGAAGGACGTTTTTAGGTTTAACCACAGCTGCAATGTCTGGGGCCGCAATCGCAAGCCCTTCTGTACTGCATGCGGATTTTCTTGAAGATTTAGATGAACAAATAGATCCTGTTAAGAACCTATCAGCCAAAACCAAATGGCTGCGAGATGCCAGATGGGGATTCTTCACGCATTATTTACCACATATGCCAAGTGATAAGGTTCCGGATGATATGACCGGGGAAAGATGGAATACGAAAGTTAATTCTTTTCAGGTATCCGCATTGGCTGATCAGTTATCTGACCTTAAAGCACCCTATTTTTTTATTACAATTGGACAAGGGGGTGGCTATTATTGTTCCCCCAACAGACACTATGAATCTGTTTTTGGGTCATCAAATGGAAGAATAACAGACCGTGATTTGGTGGCTGAGTTGGCTGCAGAGCTTGTCCCCAGGGGTATTAAGATGTGTGTTTACCTCTCTGCAAAACGAGGGATGGAATCTGCAGAAAAAAGAGCAGCCTATTTGAAAATGATCACTGAATGGTCGGAACGATGGGGGGATGCCATATCAGCCTGGTGGATTGATGGTGGTGTGCTACCTAGCCGTGACATGTATCTTGATTATGCCAATGCATTTAAAGCCGGTAACAAGGATGCTCTACTCGCTTTTAATACCGGTCCGACTGGCATGTCAGGCGATTTAAAAAAACCGGCAACAGATTTGGAAGATTACCTGGCCGGAGAGACCAACTGGCATTTGCCTGTAAGTGGTTATCGTCCCTGGGATCAGAAGGCGTATTATCTGGGACCAGATATTTCGGGCGACCAGTTGCATTTCCTGACTTTTCTGGGCACCTTTTGGGGGACAGGTGATCCGCGTTTTCCTGATGAGCTTGTTTTAGGTTGGACCAAGCATACAAATTTGCATGGTGGGACGATCTCATGGGATGTGCCCCTGTACGATAATGGCATGATCCCGGCAAAGCATTTTAAGCAGTTAAAAGCATTAAGCAAGTTTGTTGAAACTTATTAAAAATAAAGGATGAAATGTCAGTTGTGGCATGGCATCTTTCAAATTTAATTTTAAGCGTAATGATGGATAAAAGGAATGAACTTACAAGAAGGGGTTTTATTAGAACAGTGGCCATTGGCGCTGGAGCTTTGTCTTTCCCATTTATTCCGGTTTTGCCGGGTAATTTTGGGATAAGCAAGAATGGTCATCTCATTCCATTCGATAAACAACTAAGCGAACAATGGATTCGATCGCTTACCGAACGAGGCAAGCCCGATGTGTATTCATCCAATCGTGATGAATTGAAATACATTGGCATGCCGGTGGGAGGAATTTGTGCGGGACAGTTATACATCAGTGGCGATGGCAGGTTATGGCTGTGGGATATTTTTCAATCAAACTATAAAAGGGAAGGATCAGCCGAACCTGGAAAGTGGAGGCTGGATCAGTTCTCCATGGGGGGCTTGTATCAGAAACCACGTACGTCTTCAAAAGAGAACAATCTTTTTCAGGTTGAAAGCGGCTTTGTGCTTCGATATAAACAGAATGAAGAAACAAAGATTATTTCTCTTGATAACAAAGGTTTTAAAGACATAGATTTTCGGGGAGAATATCCGCTTGCAAAAGTAGCATTTAAAAATAAAAACTTACCGTTTACCGTTAATCTTACAGCTTATTCACCATTTATCCCCCTGGATGTAAAGGACTCTGGAATACCTGCAACAATTATGTCTTACGAGATAAGTAACAATGGGACCTCTGAGCTTATTGTTGACATAGGTGGCTACCTCGAAAATAAAGTATGTCCCCATATTAAGGATGTTGAGTTTTTAAGAAAAAATACAGTGCTGCGTGATGATAATAAATCAACCGTATTTATGACAGCAGATGGAGATGGAATTGAATCACGTCTGGGGTATGGCGACATGGCAATCTCCTTGTTGGGAGCATCTACTTTTCACAAAGCATCTGCTCATATAGATGCTGTCAATGAAATATTTGCCGATTCCGGCGATTTTAATGCGGATTATCAATCAAATGAAATGGCGCTTGGTGGCTTGTCAACCTCCTTAACTTTAAAGCCAGGGGAGCATAAGACAGTGACCTTTTTAATAAGTTGGTATTTCCCTCATTATAACGAGCAACCAACAGATGGGTCTCAAATGGGAGGAATTGAAGATTTACATAAGCTGAAACGGATTTATGCGAATTATTTTTCAAATGCCAACGATGTTGCGACCTACCTTGCGAATGATTTTAAGCGGCTTTCGCAAACGACACTTTTATGGAATAAAACATGGTACGATTCCACTTTGCCTTATTGGCTATTAGATCGTTCATTCATTTCTCTGGATTGTCTGGCATCCCAGACAAGTCATTTGTTTAATAACGGTCGTTTCTGGGGCTGGGAAGGAGTTGACTGTTGTCCCGGAACCTGCACCCATGTATGGCAATATGCACAGGGCCTGGCGAGGATATTTCCATCCATTGAAAGGGATCTGCGTTCAAGAGTCGACTATGGGATTTCTTTCGATAACGGGCTTATATTTTATCGCGGGGAGAATGGAAAAAAATACGCGATTGATGGGCAGTTAGGAACAATCATAAGGGTGTACAGGGAACATAGGATGGCGGAAGATGATAGTTTTCTCAGTGAATTATGGCCCAGAGTAAAACAGTCAATGCAATATGTAATGGATCAGAATGGAGGAAAGGATGGGTTAGTTGAAGGGAACCAACCACATACATTGGATGCGGCATGGCACGGTTCAATGGGGTGGATAAGTGGTATGTATCTGGCTGCCTTAAAGGCATCTGAACAAATGGCGCTTGAAATGAATGATCCTGCTTTTGCAAAGGTTTGTGCTTCAAAGCTGATGTCCGGGAGAAAAAATTATGTTGATAAATTATTTAATGGTGAATATTTTATTCATCTGCCACCCGACTATAAATCAATAAATACAAACAAGGGTTGCCATATTGATCAGGTACTTGGGCAAAGTTTTGCGCATCAGGTTAATCTGCCTGATGTATTGCCTGTTTATGAGACGAAAATGGCACTGGAATCTTTGTGGAAATACAATTTTGCACCTGATGCGGGGCGGTATGCAGAAGAACATACGACCATTAAAGGTGAAAGAATTTATGCCATGAAAGGTGAATCTGGTCTACTGATGACAACATGGCCTTATGGCGGTGATGAAAAGGCTGTTCCGGGAATGGCTGATCGACCAGATGAGAAAGAATATTGGATTGGAGCGGGAGGTTATTTTGATGAATGCATGAATGGCTTTGAATATCAGGCCGCAT
>JBFHER010000343.1:0-3912 GCA_041584055.1 Bacteroidales bacterium | reverse complement strand
CGCACTAGCGAAGGGGTTGCACCCTGTTTCTGCCAAAGCGTTAAGGAATTCAAATTTTTATCAATTTCGCTAAAACTTTGACTTGAATCTGTTAGTTTTGTTTCTTGCATTAATTAATCAATACGACGATTGAAAAACATGAAAAAATTCTTCATCATATTTCTTGTAGTGATCCTGCTACTCATTGGCGCATTAATTGCGATTCCATATTTTTTTAAGGATGAATTGGTTGCAACATTGAAAACCGAAATGAGCGATCAGATGGCCTCTGATATAAATTTTGATAAAGTTTCAATTTCAATCCTTAAAAACTTCCCGGAATTGTCATTGCAGGTGACAAATTTCAGCATGGAATCGTGGGATTCAACCATGTCGGTTAAGATGGATAACTTCTATTTTAACATGGAGGCCATGAGTTATTTCAGGGACAAAACCATCCGAATCAGGCAAATTGTATTTGAAGAACCGCATATTTTTTATCTCAATACAGACACTGGTGTTTCGGAAGCCCCGAAGACCATAGATGCAGAATCGGTAGCATCAAGCTCTGATGAAGGGGAAGAAGACGTTAAAATTTACCTCGACCAGTTTATGGTCAACAACGGGCATATTCATTTTGCTGATTCAGCCTTGCAGATGGTGGCTGACTTAAAAGGCTTCAATCTGGACCTGAGTGGAAACTTCAGTGAATCATCCACAGATATTTTGATTCGTTCCTCGCTGGATGAGTTGCTTGTTGAACAAAACAATGTAAAACTCATCAATAACCTTCCGGCGAATTTTGAAGCTCAGATTGCTGCAGATCTTGACAAGTTTGAATTTACACTTAAAGAAAACAAGTTAAAACTGGGCCCTGTTGATTTAAAACTGGATGGGAATGTTTCTGAGTCAGCCGAAGGATGGATCATGGATTTAAAGTTTGACGCCCCCGGAATGAACATGAAGAAGCTGCTGACAATGATACCTGCCACATATGCAACATCCATTGCTGATCTAAAAACTGATGGCAACATTGCCTTGAACGGTGTTGTAAAAGGGGCTTATGTTGACATGGAGCACCTTCCTATGTTTTCAATTAATTTCAAGGTAGACAATGGTTATTTCCAGTACCCTGACCTGCCAGAATCCGTACAAAGCATTAACATCATTGCAGCAATAACACATCCTGACAACGAAGATATGGATGCCACAGTGATTGTGGTAGATCAATTTGAGTGTTTGATTGGCACGAATCCGCTTCAATCTCAATGGAAGTTCAAAACACCGGTCTCCGACATGCACATTGATGGTTACCTCAAAGGAAATATGGATTTGGCCACACTCAAAGATGTATTCCCAATGGACAGTGCTGATCTATCCGGAAAAGTAATTGCCGATGTTAAGTTAAGAGGAAATATGTCGGCCATTGAGAAAGAGGAATATGAAAATTTTTATGCTGCCGGATTTATGAAGCTTAATGGCTTTAAATTCGCCAGCAACGACATTCCGCAGGGGCTTTACATCAGTGACGCCTCCATGGACTTTACTCCTTCCCGCATCAACCTTAAAAATTTTAAAGGCAAGATGGGGCGCAGTGATTTTTCACTTTCCGGATATCTGACAAACTACATTTCGTATACCTTCCGCGATGGAACATTGACAGGCCGTCTGAATCATTATTCTGAGTTGATTGATGCCAATGAGTTTCTTGACAGTGATGACAATGCAGACATAGATACAGATACCATAGAAGGTTCTGTCATCATCATCCCGGATAAACTGGACCTTACATTTACAAGCAACATTCAAAATCTCTATTTTGACAATCTTCATATCACGGGCACTAATGGCGTCATTTCGGTAAAAAACAGAATTGCCAACCTTGACAATCTGATGATGAAAATGCTGGATGGTTCTATGATTATGACAGGGCAGTATAATTCAAATGATACCTTAAATGTGTTTTCTGATATGAAATTGCAGATCAACGGTATAGATATTGCGCAGGGTGTTGATGCATTTACATCCATCAAGAAAATTGCACCCATTGCCACCTATGCTGAAGGTAAAATATCCTCAAGCATAAGTTATTACGCTCCTTTCGACCCAAATGGTGAAATTATTATGGATAAGTTGGAAAGTAAAGGCTACTTATCTTCCAAGACCTTGCATATAAAAAACAATGCCAGTCTGGATCAACTTGCAAAAGTGACCAATAATCCACGCTACAAAGATCTGAGAACAAATTCATTCAAAGTCAATTATACGGTGAAAGACGGAAAAGTGGTGGTTGAGCCTTTTAAAGTGACAGTGGAAGACAAGGACATGGAAATTTGGGGAAACCACAATTTAAACAACACAATGGATTACAGCATCAAAACAACGGTGGCCCCCAGGGAGCTGGGAGATGAGGTAGGCAGCTTGCTTAGCCTGGTTTCAGATCCGAACAAACAGCTGCCTGTCACCATAAAAATTAAAGGCAACGTTAAAAAACCAAGCATCTCACTTGACGCAAAAGAAGCCATCAAGGAATTACAAAAGAATGCAGGTGGTATTTTAAAAGGACTGTTTAACTAAAACCTGTCTATATTTTTCCTATTTTTGCCCAAAGCAATATGGTAAAAATTGTATCTCATATAGTTATTTCTTTGATTGTTGTTCTTGGTTTAACAGCTCAAGTGGCCTTGCCTCATCATCATCACAACAAAGAAATCTGTTTTGCAAAAAAGCACCTTGAAGAGAAACAGGTGCATGCGCATAATCATAGCGGCAGTTGCGTTCATGATCAGGAAGATCAGGCATCATGTTCCCACGAACAAGATGACAGCCAAAAGGACTGTTGCTTTGTGAAAAACATGAATTATGTCAACCCTCAAACCTACAAGGAAACCATAAAAATAAAGGAAATAGACCTTCGTTTCTTAAACTTATTTATACTGAACGAAGACGTCCGTTTATCTGCTTTTATTACGTTTATCCCCAAATATGAACCGCCGGAGCACATCTATCCCGGTTATTACATCGTTCAGGATCTGGGTTTCAGAGGTCCTCCTTTTTGTTAATTGTTTCAAAAAATTAAATGCAAAGATTCCATTTGGGAAGCATTTATCTAGTCACACAATTAACAAAAAAATAAAACAATGAAAAATTCAATTCTTCTTATTGCTGCAATTGCATTCATCCTAAGTGCATGTGGACAAACGAAAAAGGCTGAAGCTGCAAATGCCGCCCAACACAATACAACAACGTGTACTGATCACGATCATTCAACAGAAGGAACGATTCAAAACACGGCATCTCAAGAAACATTTATCGCAGACACCACTGATTCTGTAAAAGACTGTTCTACAGAACAATGTGCAGGTTGCACCCATGCCTGCACCGATAAAGTCGAAGTGGCCGAAAGCTCCGTTTCAGACCAAGGGCAGCATCACGATGATGATGGAAATCACACGCATAATTAGGCTCCTTTAGTCGTTTATCTTCATCTACCAAATTTCATTTAGAAGCACATCTGCTTTGATTGCATCTGTGTATTCTGAAGTGAACCTTTTTAACATTAAAATTCTGTCAATGATTCTATTACGCAAATTATTTGCCAAGATATACCTGTTCCTTGTCTTTGCGGTATTCGCAACGGGTATAGGATGTTCAAACAAGGCGCAAAACGATGCTGCACACGATCACTCAAATGCCTTTGAACCGGTTCAGTATACTGCATACAGCGATCAC
Source organism: Bacteroidales bacterium (assembly GCA_041584055.1). GTDB lineage: Bacteria > Bacteroidota > Bacteroidia > Bacteroidales > UBA5342 > JBFHER01. The sequence goes on along the minus strand of JBFHER010000343.1, from coordinate 201 downwards.
TTTGAAGTTTTCGCTGAAGCCAGTCCATTTATTTTAGGGAAACCAACACCCATTCTTGCGCATTTCACACAATTGCGTGACTTTGCACCATTGCAAGGCGGGAAGGTAGTGGTGAGCCTTGTGATTGGCTCCAGCGGGATTCGTCAAACCTGTGAAGCGCCACTGCGGAAGGGCATCTATCAATTTTCACTAAACCCGGTT
>JBFHER010000342.1:0-4004 GCA_041584055.1 Bacteroidales bacterium | reverse complement strand
ATCTAATTGATTACGATCACGGGTGAAATATTGTGCGCTATTGTCAAGATCGTAAACCATCAGTACAATTCGCACTAAAAGGAACGTGGCAACAATTTGAGATGCCCAAATTTTTCGATTGCCTTTTATACTGATCACTTTCCCTGTATATTATTAATGTTTATGATGAACATGAGCAGCTACTAAAACCTTGACCCGTTCAATGGAGTCATCTATGTTATCCAATAAGTTTTTAGCATCTAAAACACTGTAAATATTGGCTTTTTCAAGATCCGCTTTTACCTGAGGGTTGACGCCTGAAAGGATAATCGGTACTTCTTTTGCAGAAAAACTTTTAATAATTTCTTTAAGACGATATATGCCTGTGGCATCAATAAATGGAACGTTTCGCATTCTCAAAATCAAACCCTTTGGTCGTTCATTCAGATCACTTAGGGTGTCCTGAAACTGTTGTGTCGCTCCAAAGAAAAGCGCTCCGTTAATTTCATAAAGGACAACGCCCCTGGGAAGTTCAGGGAACTCAGCATCAAATAGCTTTTCTGCATCACTGTTGTCTTTATCTAATATTCCTGTGGCATTTTCGATGCGCATGGTTTCACTTACACGTTTCATCACAATAAAACTGGAAAGCACCATGCCGATTTCGATGGCAATCACCAGATCAAAAAATACAGTGAGAAAAAATGTGACAAGCAATACCAACACATCTGCTCCTTTTCCTTTGAGCAGAGAGATGAACTGACGCCATTCACTCATGTGATAAGCAACCACAACTAAAATTCCTGCAAGACATGACATGGGGATTAATTTGGCGTAGGGTGCAAGAACAAGCATGATGACGAGTAAAACAAGACCATGCACGATGCCGGCAATTGGGGTTCGTCCTCCGTTTTTTATGTTTGTGCTGGTTCTGGCGATTGCCCCTGTTGCAGGAATACCACCAAACAATGCAGAAAATATATTGGCTGTACCCTGTGCCACCAATTCTGCGTTTGAACGGTGTCGGCTCCCGATCATACCATCTGCAACCACGGCTGATAACAAGGACTCAATACCTCCGAGCAGTGCAATTGCAAAAGCGGGTTGAATCAGTGCTTTTACTGTTGCGTAATCAATATGAGGAATTGTTGGCATGCTCAAGTGGTTGGGGATGGAGCCAAAAGCAGTTTCAATGGTTGTAACAGGAAGTTTTAAGTAGGAAACCAGGGCTGTACTTATTAAAATAGCAACAATTGACCCCGGTAATTTAGTTGTAACTCGGTGAAAATTGAGCGATATTAATACGGTTCCTGCCGCTATGGCAACAGAAATCCAGCTAAAGGTATCAAAATGCAGGGCATAGGTCTGCCATTTTTCAACAAAGCCGGAAGGTACATTGGCGATGTTGAGGCCAAAAAAGTCTTTGATTTGCGATGAAAAAATAATGACAGCAATTCCACTGGTGAATCCAACAATGAGTGGATAAGAGATGAATTTAAGCAAATTCCCCAGTTTGGCTATTCCCATGCCAATTAGAATAAAACCCGCCATAAATGTGGCAATGATCAAACCATTGGTGCCGTGTTCCTGAACAATGGCATAAACAATCACAATAAATGCACCTGTTGGTCCTCCGATTTGAACACGGCTTCCGCCCAGTAACGAGATAATGATTCCGCCAATGATAGCGGTAATCAGACCTTTATCGGGAGAAACACCGGATGCGATGGCAAACGCGATTGCAAGCGGAAGCGCAACAATCCCTACGGTGATACCTGCAAACACATCTTTGATGGCCTGCTCTTTTGAAATTAATCCTCCCCTCAGCATTGAAACCAGCTTTGGAGTAAAGTCGTTTAACTTCATTTCAGTTGTGTTGAATTTACGTTTTTTTTAAATTACAAGTCTTCTCAAATACCTGCATTTGGCCGATGCTTCGGAATCCGGTCAGATGATCGGATTGGGGAGTAGGGGCTCCGCTGTCTTTGAAAAAGATTCTGGAATGATTCATTTTTCATCCCCGCATCCTTTCAAAGAAGGCGCAAAATTACATTTTTTTTTATAATCAGATGATCAATCACGCATATTTGAACAGTAAAAAAGATAATTTTAAATGAATCCCAATAACCCAAACCTATCAAAAATGGCGACAAGAAAAAGCCTTTAAATTGTTTTGTAAACTGTTTAATGATCTACTATTTTGATCTGCAAACACGTATCTCTAATTTAGAGATGAATCGGATCACATTGATTTTTTGGAATTACGAATGAAAATATTCGGTACAAATCGATTTTTTTTGTGAATGCACTTAGTTAATATTTTTATTGGTAACGGTGAACACTTTCTGTGTCAAGGGAAAAAAATCACTAAAAGTTACCACAAAAGAAGGAAAGGTGTTACTTTTGCGCCCGAAAAGAAAAGGTTCTACAAGAAATTCCCACGCACTACATCTTTTACTGTAGTATCTCCTTTTTAAGATATCATAAGATTGTGACGATTTTTTTAAACCCGTCATGAGAATGTAATGTGCTTTATAAAACGACATGAAGAAACTTTTTAATCTATTTGATTTATCGCAGAAAGTGAATTACAGAACGGAGATTTTATCTGGTCTGACTGTGGCTTTGGCATTGGTGCCTGAGGCTGTGGCATTTGCGATAATTGCCGGCTTATCTCCACTTACCGGCTTGTATGCGGCATTTGTGATGGGGCTGGTTACAAGTATATTTGGTGGGCGCCCGGGAATGATTTCCGGTGCTACCGGAGCGGTTGCAGTGGTGATTGTAGCATTGGCAAAGTCCCACGGCCCGGAATATATTTTTGCCACGGTGGTGCTTGCCGGGATTTTGCAGGTGCTTGCGGGAACGTTCAAACTGGGCAAATACATGCGTTTGGTTCCTCAACCTGTGATTTTTGGTTTTGTAAATGGATTGGCCATTGTTATATTTATGGCTCAACTTGTTCAGTTTAAGGATGCGTCAGGTAACTGGCTAAGCGGATCACCGCTGTATATTCTCTTGGGTCTGGTACTTGTAACCATGTTAATTATCTGGGGCCTGCCAAAAATAACAAAGGTGTTTCCGGCATCGCTTGCAGCCATATTGACCATCTTTGGCGTGGTTGTTGTTTTTGGAATTGACACCAAAACTGTGGGCGATATTGCATCCATCAAAGGAGGGTTTCCGCCATTCCATATCCCAGAAGTTCCCTTTTCTCTGGAAACCCTGAAAGTTATTTTCCCTTATGCTGCCATCGTTGCAGGTGTTGGGTTGATTGAGAGTTTGTTGACCTTGAATATCGTTGATGAAATTACCGAAACCCGGGGGCGTGGTAACCGTGAGGCTGTTGCACAGGGCGCTGCAAATGTTCTGTCGGGCTTATTTTCAGGAATGGGGGGATGTGCGATGATCGGTCAGAGTTTGATTAACATCTCCAATGGTGCGAGGGCACGTTTGTCAGGAATTATAGCATCGCTATTACTGCTTAGTTTCATCATGTTTGGTTCCGGCTTAATCGAACGAATGCCAATGGCGGCACTCACCGGTTTGATGATTATGGTGGCAATTGGAACATTTGAATGGGCCAGTTTACGCACCTTCAAACGAATGCCAAACTCAGATATTTTCGTCATGGTGATGGTGACCCTGGTAACTGTGTTTCTACATAATCTGGCCCTGGCCGTATTGGTGGGCGTGATCATTGCTGCTCTGGTGTTTGCCTGGGACAATGCAAAACGCATTCGTGCCCGGAAATCAGTTGACAAATATGGGGTGAAGTATTATGAGATTTATGGACCATTATTTTTTGGCTCGGTAGCAGCATTTAACGAGAAGTTTGATATACAGAATGATCCTGAGGACATTGTGATTGACTTCAAGGAAAGCCGGGTGGTGGATATGTCGGCCATCGAAGCCTTGAACAAAATTACTGAACGCTATCAGAAAGTAGGAAAGAAGATCCACCTGAAACATCTCTCCAAAGATTGTCTGAAGCTCCTCAAAGATGCAGATGACATCATCGAAGT
>JBFHER010000341.1:0-4063 GCA_041584055.1 Bacteroidales bacterium | reverse complement strand
GCGGTCTTCTTGCGCCACCGCTAAAGCTAAAGGCGACACGCGGTTGTTTACTTTCTTCGGCTGAAGGAAGAAAGTAAAAGCCCGTGCGGCTAGAGCACACAAAAGCATTGATTGAATTTTAGCCGGACAACAATGATTTTTAAATTAAATTCTTTAAGGAAAAAGAAAATCTGTTTTGTAAGCAAAAAAAAAATTATACATCTGTTTTTGCTTTCTATGATGGATTGATGTAAAGAATGACGTTCTTGCAGAAGTTTCTTGTTGCAACGCAATGCAATCAGGCAAAGATTAAGGGATGGATAAGGCTGATGATGTTGTAAGTGAACAAATTCAATTTGAATCGCTTATAAAAGGACTCATTGATAATGATTACGGATGCTGTGATGATTTTGTAATCCCTGATACTGTCAGAGGCCTCTGTGCAAAGCTCACGGAGCTGAGTGGTTCTGGAAACTTGAAATTTGCTGGAGTGGGCAATAAGTTAGATTTTCAGGAAAACCTACAGATCAGGAATGATAAAATAAATTGGATCGAGGAACAAAGTACAGACTCTTATGAAGTAATCTATTTGGAAAAGATCTGGCGGTTTATTCATTATATGAATAGCACCTGCTTCACCTCTATAAAAAGTTTCGAAAGTCATTATGCGATTTTTGAAAAACAACATTTCTACAAAAGACATCTTGACCAGTTCAAAAATATATCTCCTTACTCATTCTGACTTTCTGCATAATTAGAATACAAGATTCGTGATGGCTGAGGTTTAATCACATCCAAAGGTTTCGAGTTACCTGAGGTTAAAGCATCGTTATCAAGCTCGAAGAAACATTGAATGTTGATATTCAACACCTCTCACTTATTAATTTAATTATGAAGATAGAAACAAACCTGAGTAACATACATCAAATCGCCCAGCAAAATAAGGATATTAATTATGCGTTTCGAACTTTCCTCCAGGAACAAGATTCTGATTGGGTTGATACCATCGTGCATCGCTTAAACGATGAAATTACCCCAAAGATAAACTGTTTGGAATGTGGGAATTGTTGTCGAAATCTAAGACCAGTTGCATCTGAAAAAGAACTTATTAAATACGTTCACCCTGCCGAAATCGAGAAAGTTAAATATGCAATGGCCATTCAATGTAAACACCTACAGGGTAATGCATGTATGATCTATGAGGAACGTCACGAAGAATGCAGGTTATTCCCATACATGGACAGAGATGCATTTGCATCACGATTTAGCGGTGTACTACAAAACTATGAAATATGTCCCATTGTTTTTAATGTGGTAGAGGCATTAAAAGTGGAATTAGCCTGGGAGAAGAAACAGGCAGTGTAATGCCCGCTTACGAACTGATGCTTTGGATGCATCCATGCAGACTAAAAATAAAAAGGTCTGAACGAAAGACCCTCCACTTGATTGTATTCCAGAGCAGGAAACGGTATCTTAATTAAATTGAGCGCTGTAAAAACAGCTCTTAACCATCTTTTCTTTGTTTTTATTTTTGAAAGATCCATGTCGAGTGAAAGTAGATATTGACGGTGTCTCTCATAATTTGGGATCGGGTTTCCATGGTAAAAGGCAGGGTTGTAAAATTCTTTGATCATCCCGTTTGCACTGTACCCAACGGCAACATTGAGCCAGTCAGGAACTTTTTGCATGCCAGTTAGTTTTTTCAGGTTCCCGGATAACCAATAGGTGTGAGCATTGTAATCCAGGAAAAAGCTTTCCAAATGCGTCTCTCCCAAATAAGGATGCCCTTCCCGGTAAAGACTGGGAGAATAGGAGAACTTCATTCTAACGATCTGATTATCCCAGAATGCCTCCTGAGCTGTAAACAACATTGCTCCAAAGGTATTTGCAGCCATGTCCGTCCATGAAAATCCCCATCCTTCATTCAAGCCATCAAAAACTTCGATGGGTGTTTGAAATACAAGTCCTGCCGGTCCGCCATAGATCAAAGCTTTCTTTTTACTTACGCCGGCCTTGCGCAAGGCATGATAGGCCAGTGAACTTTCATAATAGGCAGCATAGGCGTGTCCACATTTATCCATCTGTAAATAACCCTGCCAGTCGTTGTAATAATGGAACGGCACTTTGGGGCGATCTTTGTACCAAATAAAACTTAAAAAAGACAAACCACCGATATAGGCGCCGGTTTCAATCCCAATGGTGGTTAATAACAAACGTTTATGAAGTGTGTCGGGATAAGACGTACTATATTGCGAATGTAAATTGATAGAAAATGCAATGGCTATGATTGTAAGAAGCGTCTTTTTCATATGCAGTCTTGCCTTGGCCAAAACAAACATAAGAAAATAGGCTCGGATTTTGCCTTGTTTGATGAATAATTTAAATATGGGTGATATATACAATAATTTGGTTTCGTTCAAATCACCTGTTTGCTTATATTTGTGCCTCATCTTTTGAAAACTAAAAACGTTATATAATGGCCGAATTTATTTATCAAAAACCGTTTCCTTTAGGAAAGGATGAAACAGAGTATCGTTTGATTACGAAAGACTATGTCTCAACTGTTGAATGTGATGGCAGGAAAATCTTAAAAGTGGATCCCAAAGGATTGGAATTGTTATCCAAAGAAGCATATGCTGATGTTTCTTTCTTTTTGAGGGGGACGCATTTACAGAAATTAGCAGACATTCTCAAAGATGATGAAGCAAGCGATAACGATCGTTTTGTTGCCTACACCATGCTGTTAAACCAGCAAGTGACTGCGGAAGGAGAACTTCCTACATGTCAGGATACGGGAACCGCAATTTGTGTTGCTAAAAAAGGTGAAGATGTGTATACCGGCGTGGATGATGCGAAACATATCTCCAAAGGTGTGTTTGATACTTATCAGGAACGCAACCTGCGTTACTCACAGGTGGTGCCATTGACAATGTTCGAAGAAAAAAATACAGGAACAAACCTGCCAGCTCAAATTGATATTTATGCAAATACAGGGAATGCATACGAATTTTTATTCATGACCAAGGGAGGAGGATCAGGGAACAAAACGTATTTGTACCAAATGACCAAGTCCTTATTGACTGAAGAGAATTTGACAAAATTTGTAAAAGAAAAAATTAAAGATTTGGGAACCTCTGCCTGCCCTCCTTACCACCTTGCCCTGGTGATCGGTGGAACTTCAGCTGAGGCAAACCTGGCAACGGTTAAAAAAGCATCTGCTGGATATTTGGATGCGCTTCCCACACAAGGAAACGAAGGTGGTCAGGCCTTCCGTGATTTAGAATGGGAAGCAAAAGTGCATAAGATCTGCCAGGAAAGTGAAATCGGTGCGCAATTTGGCGGAAAATATTTTACACATGATGTGAAGGTGATCCGCTTGCCGCGGCATGCTGCTTCTTGTCCGGTAGGAATGGGTGTGAGTTGCAGTGCAGACCGTAACATCAAAGCAAAAATCAATGAGGATGGTATCTTCTTAGAACAACTGGAGAAAAATCCTGCGAAATATTTACCACAACAGGCACCGCATTTGGCAGACGCCGTGAACATCGATTTGGATCAACCCATGGAAAATGTGTTGAAGGAATTAACAAAATATCCTATTAAAACGCGTTTAAACCTGAATGGGACCTTGATCGTTGCGCGCGACATGGCACATGCGCGTTTAAAAGAGATGTTGGACAGAGGAGAAGAAATGCCTGATTACTTTAAAAATCACCCTGTGTATTATGCCGGACCTGCGAAAACACCAAAAGGGATGGCATCCGGTAGCTTTGGACCAACCACCGCTGGACGCATGGATCCTTATGTGGATGGTTTCATGTCTGTTGGCGGATCCATGATCATGGTTGCAAAAGGGAATCGCTCACAACAGGTAACAGATGCCTGTAAAAAGCATGGTGGTTTCTATCTTGGATCCATCGGAGGACCAGCGGCCATCCTTGCAAAAAACAGTATTAAATCTGTGGAAGTTGTTGATTTCGAAGAATTAGGCATGGAAGCCGTTCGAAAAATTCGCGTTGAAAACTTTCCTGCGTTCATAATTGTGGATGATAAAGGAAATGACTTCTTTGCTGATATGTAAATT
>JBFHER010000340.1:0-4078 GCA_041584055.1 Bacteroidales bacterium | reverse complement strand
TCAGAATCCAGGTTGGTAATATGGTTAGATGATTGAGGAAAGGTTGCTTGGTGCGTTAGATCCTAACGTTATCAAGTAACCTTTCTTGTATTGCCATTTTTTTTCAAATGACATAACACATGACGCTAAAACTTATTAAGGGCATATTTCTATTTGGTGTATTATCTGCCTGTATTGGATGCACCAACAAGTCTGAGATCAAACGCGAAAAACCAAATATCCTGTTTTTATTTACCGACGATCAGCGTTACGGAACCATAGGAGAATTACACCAGGACGAGGTGGTTACACCAAACATGGACAAACTTGTTCAGCAGGGTGTCTGCTTTGAAAATGCATACATTCTTGGCGCACCTCATGGCGCAGTTTGTTCGCCCAGTCGTGCAATGTTGATGACCGGTCGTCACTACTATAATCTTCCAGTCAATGTATATGCCCAATGGGCGATTCCCCTTAGTGAGCGTGGAAAATGCGATTATATAACCTTCCCCGAATATTTCAAAGCAAATGGGTACGAGACGTTTGCCACCGGCAAACAACACAACGGCACCCCATGGGTTGAGCGAGGCTTTGATGTTGGAAAGGCCATTTACATGGGTGGAATGACCAAACATTTTGGAACAAGCGTGAAGGATTATTCCCCGGATACCGGATGGTCGCAAGTGTATTCCAACGCAGAAAAATTTTCAAGTGAGGTGTTCGCCGATGCAGCCATCTCTTATCTTCAAACAAAGAAAAAAAATAAGCCGTTTCTAATGTATGTGTCTTTTACGGCTCCTCATGATCCAAGAACAGCGCCCGAAGCGTATCACCTCATGTATCCTTCAGATGGCATAACGCTACCGGCTAACTTTATGTCAAAACATCCGTTTCCAATTGGTGACATGCAAATCAGAGATGAAAACCTGGCTGCATTTCCCCGCACTCAGGCGGAAATAAAAAAACATATTTCCGATTATTACGCCATGATTTCTGCCACCGATACGCAAATTGGTCGCATTCTGGAAGCCCTTGAAAATACAGGAATGGCAGACAATACAATCATCGTCTTTTCAGGAGATAACGGCCTGGCCGTGGGGCAGCATGGTCTTGTTGGAAAGCAAAGTATATACGAACACAGTGTAAAGGTTCCGTTGGTGTTCTGTGGTCCCGGAATTCCTCAACATCAAAGGACAAATGCGCTGGCCTATCTGCACGATGTATTTCCTACTTTGTGTGGATTATGCGGATTGGACATACCTGAGTCGGTGCAAACAAAAGACCTTTCAGGGGTGATCTCGGGAAAAAAGGACATGGTTCGGGAGGCGATATATTTTGGATACAGTGCCTGGCCTGGCGATATATTGAACAAAAAGGAAGGTGAAGATAATGGCCGGGGTGTGCACCGGGGTATCCGCAAAGGGGATTGGAAACTCATTTTAAGCAGTAAGGATGGCGTCCTTACCACTCAATTATTCAATTTAAAAGAGGATCCTTTTGAACTAAATAACGTGTTTGACGATCAGTCCAATGCAGCAAAAATTAAGGCGTTAAAAAGTAATTTAGAACAGTTGATGAAAACCTTTAAGGATCCGGCAGATTTAAATAAGGATATGTTTGGTCTATACGATGCCTTTGACGCAGGGCATTTAAATCAATAATATTGCAAAATGGGAAAGATGAAATATTTATTCTCCGTTCTTATTTTATATGCTTTGCTTGTGCAAAGTTTAGCCCAGGAGCGAGGGACGATCGAATTGAGCTGGGATGAAATTGCAGCGCAATATGTTTGTCCTGACTGGTTTCGCGATGCCAAGTTCGGTATTTGGTTCCATTGGGGACCGCAAGCGGTGCCAGAGCAGGGAGGGGGCTGGTATGCACGGCATATGTACATGCAGGATGTTGGCCGGCAAAAATTTGGAAAGATGGCCCGGCCTTATCACGAAATGACCTACGGACACCCATCCGAGTTTGGTTTTAAGGATGTTATAAATGTGTGGAAGGCAGAAAATTTCGATGCAAGTGCATTGGTTAATTTTTCAAAAGAGAACGGTGCCAGATACATTGTGGCACTTGCCAATCATCACGATCACTTTGATTTGTTTGATTCCTCACATCATCCATGGAACTCCGTCAATGTGGGACCTAAAAAAGACATTATTGGGGAATTTGAAACAGCAACACGCAAAGCAGGACTGAAATTTGGCGTTACAAGTCACGACGACCGTTTCCTGAACTGGTGGTTGCCCGCCTTTGGTGCCGATACATCTGGCGCTAAAAAAGGAATCCCCTATGATGGCCGTCTCACAAAAGAAGACGGCAAAGGGCTCTGGTGGGAGGGGCTGGACCCTGCTGATTTATACGGTCCGGTGCCCGAAGACAGAACTGCGGAAAAACTGGAAGCAATTAAACAGAACTGGGAAGATCGTCACATGGAATTGGTGGATAAATACAAACCGGATTTGTTGTACAATGATGGTTTTAATTTTTCCTATGGAGATCATGGTCGTGAGGTGTGCAGAAGGATGTATAACAACAGTCTGAATGCCAATGGAAAGATAGAGTCGGTGATGCTTCTGAAACGATTGGAGCCGGGAACGGTGAACGAAGTGGAATCAGGAGGGAGCAATACCTTACGAGCATACCCCTGGCAATCGGAAATAACTTTTACCGATTGGTTTTATAAAAAGGATCGCCATTTAACGCATGACGCTCGCACGATTCTGGAAATGCTGATTGATGCTGTAAGTAAAAACGGAAATTTGCTGCTAAGCATGGAACTGAATCCCGATGGAACAATTCCTCAAGAAATAAAGAAAACGGTTAAAACCGTTGGTGACTGGCTCAAGACGAATGGTGAAGCGATTTATGAAACACGGCCCTGGAAAGTGTATGGTGACGGGAAAAGCGTTCGGGGAGAAGAAATTGAAACCTTTGATGCTGAGCTGCGAAATGCCGTTGCAGCACAAAAGCAAGGTGAACACTTTAACCAGCGTACAACGGCTACACCATCCTATGCACACGATGAGGTCCGTTTCACAAGCAAAGGCGATGATTTTTACATTGTTGTAATGAATCCCACCGGAGGTGAGCTATCCATTCCAACTCTTGGAACAACAAGTGAGGTAAATCCCGGGAAACTGAAGTCATTAATTCAATTGTATGATGGAAGAGAAATCGCATTTAAACAGTCCCCTGAAAGCTTGATTATGAACATGCCAGCGGTAAATGGAAGTACTTATCCTGTGGTGTTAAAATGCAGTTTTAATAATTAATTGTAAGAAAGAGTGAGGGATTGGTCTTAGAATAATTTGTTTAACAATAATATTGAGCGAAAGAAAATAAAATATTTAACGATGCAAAAACGATTAAAACAACTCCTCCCACTTGCACTTGTCTTCGCAGCTTTGTTAAGTTGTACAAATACAAAAAAAACAGAACTAAAAACGACCGCAGAACGCCCAAACATCCTCTACATTATGGCTGATGATCATACGGCGCAGGCCTGGGGAATTTATGGTGGCATCTTAAAAGATTACGTACACACACCAAATATTAGCCGACTGGCTGAGGAAGGCTGTGTTTTGGATAATTGTCTGGTCTCCAATTCTATTTGTACACCAAGTAGAGCCACTGTTCTGACCGGTCAATACAGCCATGTTAATGGCGTAAAAACCTTAAGCGGTAGCCTTTATCCAGAGCAGGAAACTATTGCCAAAGTAATGTCTAAAGCGGGTTATCAAACGTCGGTGATCGGAAAATGGCATCTTAAAAAAGAACCAACAGGTTTCGATTACTATTGTGTTTTACCCGGACAGGGCAGGTATTGGGATCCAATTCTTAAAACAAAAGAAAACTGGGCTGACGGACACGAGGGAGGCAAAGCCTATGAAGGGTTTAGCACGGATGTGATTACAGACATGACCATCGACTGGATAGAAAACAGGGACCCGGCAAAACCTTTTTTAGCCATGTGTCATTTTAAGGCGACCCATGAGCCTTATGATTATCCTGAACGTTTTAGCCATTTGTATCGCGACGTTCAAATACCAGTGCCAGCATCATTCTGGGACAAAGGAGCACATGAAACAGGACGCGC
>JBFHER010000339.1:0-4111 GCA_041584055.1 Bacteroidales bacterium | reverse complement strand
TGCCAACCATGGCCTTCTTGTTGCAAATCCCATAATCTGATACAGGTATCCCCTGAAAAACAGTTCTTCAAATCCAATTTGGAATGGAAAAAAAACAAGTGATATGATAAGCATTGGAAGAAAGGATGCCAGATTAAAGCTGAATTCATAATTCTCTTTATCCATCAGATAATCAATGAACGTTGAAACAAAGAGAATCACAAACCAGATGCCAATACCAATGAGGACCCGTTGCCATCTGAACTTATTTTCAGAAGTAAGCATGCTTTTAAAGGTCCTGTTATGAAAGGGTTTTATGAAAAAAAGAGAAAAGAAGGGAAGTACGAAACTAAACAAAAGAATGAAGTAAACAAGGTTGTTGTCAACCCCATATTTTGCAAAGTTCATTGCTTCAAAGTCTCCGGGGTTTGAAAAGATCTCTGGACCTGCCAACATCCCTAAAAGCATACCTGCTACTCCTTGTGCAATAATTAAAGTGAGCGCCACCACAAATATCATCAGTAAGATGTAACCAGGTTTATTATTTCCCGTTTCAACATTTTTTAAAAACATAGCATTCAAGTTTATTCAGGTACCAAAAATAAAAAAATCCGCCTGGAAAGACGGATTTTTTTAATATTTTGTTGATTTTGATTATTCAGAAACAACTTCGAAAGGAATTTCGATACTTACCTCTTTGTGAAGCTTCACAATCGATTTATAAGTCCCGATTTCTTTCACACTTTCTTTGATCAAAATCAATTTTCGATCTACGTCAAAACCTTTTGCTGCCAGGGCTTCTGCCACCTGTATGTTTCCAACAGATCCAAAGATTTTTCCTGTGGAACTTGTTTTCGCACCAATGGTTAATACTACATCTTTCATTTGTTCTGCCTGAGCTTCAGCTTCCTGCTTGATTTTTTCAAGTTTATGCGCTCTCTGCTTCAGGTTCTCTGCCAGCATTTTCTTTGCCGGAATTGTAGCAACAATTGCTTTTCCCTGAGGAATCAGGTAGTTACGACCGTAACCATCTTTAACTGTTAATACGTCGTCCTTGTAACCTAATCCTATGATATCTTCTTTAAGAATAATTTCCATTACTTTTCCTCCAAATTTTATTTCATCATATCAGTTACATATGGCAATAGGGCCAGATGACGTGCACGTTTAACGGCCTGAGCAACTTTTCTCTGGAATTTCAATGATGTACCTGTGATACGACGTGGTAAAATTTTACCTTGCTCATTTAAAAATTTCTTAAGAAACTCGGGATCTTTATAATCAATGTATTTGATGCCGCTTTTCTTAAAACGACAGTACTTTTTCCTCTTAATATCAACTGTAGGAGGAGTTAGATATCTGATTTCTGATTGATTCTGTGCCATGATTTAATTCTCCTTTACTTTTTTGTTTGCGACTCTTCTTTCTGCATACTTAACAGCATATTTATCAAGTTTGAAAGTTAAAAAGCGGATGAATTTCTCATCACGACGATACGCCACTTCCAGTTTCTCAATAACATTTGCAGGAGCTTTAAATTCCAGCAACTGATAGAATCCAGTTGATTTTTTCTGAATTGGATAAGCCAGCTTACGCAGACCCCAATTTTCCTCATTGATAATCTCTGCTCCGTTGTCCGTTAAGAGCTTTTTTGTGTTTTCTACCGCTTCCTTCATCTGGACGTCAGACAAAACGGGAGTTAAAATGAAAACGGTTTCATAATGGTTTAACATACTGATTGAATTTTTGTTAACAATCTTATTTATAATTTTTGACGCGCAAAGATAAGAATATATTTAATCCTTACAAACAAGTAGATGCATGGATTTTCTTTTTTTCATAAAATCATTTGGTTCTTTTCATTCCCGGACTGTTTAGACACAAAAAAAGCCTCACAAACGTGAAGCTTAGCAAAAGAATTAAAAGATATTTTCTTATGCGAGTTTTACATTCACTGCATTCAAACCTTTTTTTCCTTCTTTGAGTTCAAAAACAACATCATCGTTGTCGTTAATCTCATCAATTAAACCCGTTACGTGTACGAAATACTCGTTGTTAGATTCTTTGTCCTTAATAAATCCATAGCCTTTAGAGCTATTGAAAAATTTTACTGTACCTTCTTTCATGATAAAAAATAATAAATAAATAACTATAACAAATGTAAGTTATTTTCTCTAATACAGTTACAGTTTTTTCTATTTTTTACAAGAAGGGCTGTACAGATAAAGTTCATTAACAGGGGTCAAATCAGATCTTTCTCATCCGCAAGCTTTCGGGTGTAATCTCCAGATATTCATCATCTTTGATGTATTCCATTGCTTCTTCAAGCGAAAATACGATCTTAGGTGCAATTCTCATGGCATCATCCGTCCCTGATTTACGCATGTTTGTTAATTGTTTTCCTTTTACCAGATTTATTTCAAGATCATTGTCACGTGTGTACTCGCCAATCACCATTCCCTTGTATAATTTGTCTCCCGGGGCGACAAAGAAACGACCTCTGTCTTGCAAACGATCGATAGCATACGCCGTGGCAACGCCTGTTTCCAATGATATTAAGGAACCTTTGATGCGCGTTGGAATTTCACCAATGTGTTTCTCAAAACTTTTAAATCGGTGCGTCATCACTGCCCTACCCGCGGTGGATGTAAGAATGCCGTTGCGAAGACCTATCAATCCCCTGGAAGGGATCACAAACTCAAGGTGTTGTAAATCCCCTTTGGGTTCCATTACCAGCATTTCACCTTTTCGTTGTGTCACCAGTTCAATAACTTTACCTGCAACCTCTTCGGGAACATCAATGACAAGATTTTCAAAGGGTTCACATTTTACGCCATCTATTTCCTTGATGATCACCTGTGGTTTCCCCACCTGTAATTCATAACCTTCGCGTCTCATGGTTTCAATTAAAACGGACAAGTGCATGATGCCACGACCAAACACATTAAATTTATCTTCTGTGTCCGTTTCATCTACCCGAAGGGCAAGATTTTTCTCCATCTCTTTGAACAAGCGATCCCGAAGGTGTCTTGAGGTCACAAATTTTCCTTCTTTACCAAAGAAGGGTGAGTTGTTAATTGTAAACAACATGCTCATGGTTGGCTCATCCACGTTGATACGTGGTAGTGCTTCCGGATTGACCAAATCGGCAATGGTATCACCAATTTCAAAACCTTCAATTCCAACAATGGCACATAAATCACCACTGCGTACCTCCTTCACCTTGGTTCTACCCAGGCCTTCAAAAACATATAATTCTTTGATTCTTACTTTTTTAACCGAGCCGTCTCTTCGGCACAACATATAATCCAGATTCTCTTTTATATCGCCTCTGAACACACGACCAATGGCGATACGTCCAAGGAAATTAGAGTAATCCAAAGATGCAACCTGCATTTGAGCCGTTCCTTCCCTGTATGGCGCCGGTGGGATCTGTGACACGATCGCATCCAGAAGAGGAAAAATGTTATCTGTTGGTTGCTGCCAATCAAGACTCATCCAGCCTTGCTTTGAAGACCCGTAAACCGTTACAAAATCCAGCTGATCTTCTGATGCATCCAGATTAAACATCAAGTCGAACACCTGTTCGTGTACTTCATCCGGTGTACAGTTTTCTTTATCCACCTTGTTCACAACAACGATGGGTTTCAATCCTCTTTCGATGGCCTTGCTCAACACAAAACGTGTTTGAGGTCGCGGCCCTTCAAATGCATCAACCAGCAATAAAACACCATCTGCCATTTTCAGAACACGTTCAACTTCACCTCCAAAATCCGCGTGTCCCGGTGTATCGATGATATTGAATTTTATGTTATTATAGTTGACAGAAACATTCTTGGCTAAAATTGTAATTCCTCTTTCCCGCTCCTGATCGTTACTATCAAGAATCAACTCCCCTACCTCTTTTCTTTCATCAATAATTTTGCATGCGTGAATTATTTTATCCACCAATGTTGTTTTGCCATGATCCACGTGGGCAATGATTGCAATATTTCGAATTTCCTGCATTTTCTGTTTCGTTTTTGAAGCCGCAAAAGTACAACAGTTTTATCAATTCCTGCACGAAATAAAAATTGTTTTAAGGAGATAACAAACAAATAAAGATAAGTCACTCTATATGAAGCTGTTTTGT
>JBFHER010000338.1:0-4164 GCA_041584055.1 Bacteroidales bacterium | reverse complement strand
GTGGCAATGCCGAAAAGCGTGATAAATCCAATAATGGCAGGAATGCTCACTACGCCTGATGTAAGGTAAACAGAAAAGACACCACCGATCAATGCCAGTGGCAGGTTTACTAAAATAATAGCAGCCAAAGTCATGTTTCTGAATTCCTGAAATAACAGAAGAAAGATGATGCCAATGGCAAGCAGAGAGGTGAGGAGCAGGGTTTTTGATGCCTTTGCTTCGCTTTCGAACTGTCCCCCAAATTCAACCCGATAGCCCTCGGGCAATTGAATGCTTTTGTTGATCTCTGTCTGGATGTCGTTAACGACACTTCGCAGATCTCTTTCAGCAACATTTGCAGATACCACCAGCTTACGTTGTACATTCTCCCTGCTGATGGTATTGGGGCCGGCCGCAGAAACAATATCGGCCACACGGCTCAAAGGCACCTTCTTCCCGTCCTGAGTGTCAATCAATGCTCTGCTGATTCCTTCAATGGTTTGACTGTGCTGGTCATTGAATCGTAGGATCAGGTCAAAACTTCGTTGCCCTTCATAAATTTCGCATTGTGCTTCTGCACCAAAGGCGAGCTCTACAAAATGATTGAATTCTGCAATGGATATGCCATAGTTTGCCAACATCATGCGGTTTGGTCTGATTTGAATCTGTGGAATTTCAGTTTGTTGTTCAACATTCAGATCTACAACCCCAGGAATGTCTGAAATAGCCTGTTCAATTGTTTTGCCCAATCTGTAAAGTTCCTGTAGATTTTCACCAAATAACTTAATGGCAATGTTTGCACGTGTACCGGATAACATGTGATCGATGCGATGCCCAAGAGGTTGCCCTACGGTTGAGGCAATGCCGGGTATGCCGGCTAGTGTTTCTCTTACATTAGACAAAAACGCCTCATTGCTCCGATTGTTGAGTGTGAAATTGACGTCTATCTCAGCGCTGTTTGTGGACTGAGAATGCTCATCCAATTCACCACGTCCGGTTCGGCGCGCTGTGGAGCTTATTTCTGGGATGGCCAGTAATTCCCGCTCTATCAGATTGCCTATCTTGTTGCTCTCATCCAGTGATATGCCCGGCTTACTGATGGCTGAAATGGTGAGTGAGCCTTCGTTGAACGCTGGAAGAAAACTTCGGCCCATGCCGGAAAAAAGATAAAGCGATAGGATGAAAAGTGCTGCAGAACTGCCTAAAATTACTTTTTTGTGTATTAATGCCCATGAAAGGGACCGGGTATAATTGGTCGAAAACCAGTTTACCAGCCTGTTTTCACGCTGTTTCTTGTTCAGATAATGCGCATTTGATAACATTAGCCTGCACAACAAGGGGGTAACGGTCATGGCTACAATGAGCGACATGAAAAGAGAAACGATGTAGGCAATTCCCAGAGGCTTTAACATGCGTCCTTCCATCCCTGAAAGGAAAAAGAGGGGAATGAATGCGACCATAATGATAAAGGTTGCATTTAAAATAGAAGCCCTTATTTCTTTAGATGCCTCAAAAACAACAGAAAAGGCCGACTGCCTGTCTTCTTTTGCCTTTTGATGATTTTGTCGCAGGCGTTTGAAAACGTTTTCAACATCAATGATGGCATCATCCACCAAAGATCCTATGGCAATGGCCATGCCACCCAAACTCATTGTATTGATGTTTAAGCCAAGCAGGTAAAGAACTATCACCGTACCCAATAAGGATAAAGGGATGGCAATGATTGAAATCACCGTGGTGCGAAGGCTCCCCAGGAAAAGGAAGAGAATGATGACTACAAATAATGCACCTTCAATCAAGGCACGTTGCACATTGCTGACAGATGTTTCGATGAAATCTGCCTGGCGGAAAATCTTCGTGTTGATTTGAATGTCAGGCGGTAAAGAACGTGCCAGTGCCTGCAGGTTTGCTTCAATTTCTTCAGTCACTTTTAAGGTGTTGATGTTCGGCTGTTTTGAAACGGATAGAATCACAGAAGGTAAGCCGTTTTGGGATGCATGCCCCATCTTTACAGCTGCCCCGATTTGCACCGTGGCGATGTCTTTTAAAAAGACCGGTTTGTTATTGTTCCATTTCACCACGCTATGCTGTAGATCTTCGATATTTGAGGTGCGCGCCATCCCCCGGATGGCATATTCATTGCCATGTTGACGGAGGACATTCCCTGCTGAATTGGTGCCAAGGGATCGACAGCTTGCAGCCAGTTCGTCTATGGTGACCTTATAAATCGCCATGCGTAATGGATCAGCAAGGACCTGATATTGTTTGTAATCACCTCCAATGATGGTCACCTGAGAAACACCGCCTGTGGCTAAAATAGTTGGTTTTATGCTCCATTCAGCAAGCGTTCTCAACTCCATTTGAGATGTTGAGTCCGACTGAAGACCGATGAACAGAATTTCGCCCATAACACTGGATTGTGGTGCCAGCACCGGTTCTACACCCTCCGGCAACTCTGAGGCCAGGGAAACCATCTTTTCACTTACGATCTGACGTGCCAGAAATACATCTGTACCCCAATCGAATTCAACCCACACAAATGAGTACCCCTGTGATGAGGCTGACCTGACCCGGCGAACATCCGTTGCACCATTCACCATGGCTTCAATGGGAAAGGAGATCAAACGCTCCACTTCCTCCGCTGCCATCCCATGCACATCCGTCATGATCACAACCGTAGGGGCTGTCAGATCCGGAAAGACATCCACATCCATTTCATCCCCTATGAAAACACCTGCAACCATTAAAACAACAGCCCCAAGCAAAACAAATAACTTGTTGTTTAATGAAAATTTTATAATGTGATTTAACATAATCCTGACTGTTAACTATTAAGTTTTAACAAAAACGGGCAAATGAAGCACTTCAAATGCCTGTCATGCCCTATCAATGCGCATGTCCTGCATGAGGATCCAATGCACCTGACGATTGTGATAGTTTTACCATAAGGGCACCCACTGTAACAATTCGCTCCCCTGGTTTGATCCCATTTAGAATGATAGTTTCCAAACCATTGGATGGGCCTTTTTTGACCAACCGTTTTTCAAACAGTTCGGGTGTTCGCTGAACCATTATAAAATAATTGCCCTGTTCTTCGATGAGTGCTTCTTCGGGCACAACAATGCTTTTGCTGTTGCTGTTCGTTTGAAATTTAACGGCCACGATCTCACCCGGAATGAGCTCATAATTACCTTCCGGTTTCAAGGTAACCGGGACCAGATAATTGTCTGTGTTTGCAGCCTTACCGGTAGATACCAGTATGTAATCTATTGATCTGTAATTACCATCATTGTTAATCTTAATGTATACAGATTTAAGGCGTTGTATTTGCTTTGAATCCTCGGGTGATACATCGGCTGTTAAAAGTATATCCTGATTGTTTTTAATCACTGCCAAAACTGTTCCCGATTCAACATAGCTGCCATTTGAAATTAGTAACTCACTGATGTAGCCGGTCATCGGTGAAATCAGATCCATGCCCTCAGGGATGAAGTTTTTTCTGAGGTTATCGTAAAGCGCTGCGGCATTCTTAAAATCTTTTTTTGCATCAAGCAGTTCCTGCTCAGATACAATTTTATTATTCGCAAGGCTTTGCATGCGTTTTAGCTTTGCCTCCGCTGATTCAAAATTGTTTTTTGCTTCAATAAAGCGTACAGCGCTGTTGTTTTCAGACAGTTTATCACCTGATATACGAAATAAAAGATCACCTTTTGTAAGTTCAGAGCCTTTAACTAAGCTTGACATCATTGTAACAACACCACTGCTACTAGCGGTAATGAGTTTTTTGTTTTGAGGTGCACTTGAAATTACCCCGGCCGCATTGATCACCCTTCCAAAGTTTTTTTCCGTCACAGGGGCGGTTCTGAAATTTACCTTCCAGGATTGTTCCTTTGTAAACAGGATTGCATTCCCGGGGTGATGGACAGGTGCAATTGAATGCGCGGCCTCATGCTCGTTTTCAAAGACTTCAATGTGTGCCAAAGCAATGTGGTAAATTGTATCGGATTTGTAAATATCAAAATATATCTCGCCTGTGCCGGCGGCAACCGGGTTTAGTGAAAATTGATAGATGCCCTTCCGCAGTGGCGCTTCACAGGTTTGACGAATCCCGCTGGAGCCAATCACAAGGCTCACCACTACCTTCCCGCCTTGCAATGGTGCAAAGTCACGCAATTGTGTGAAATG
>JBFHER010000337.1:0-4170 GCA_041584055.1 Bacteroidales bacterium | reverse complement strand
TTCACTGTTTGATACTGAACCGATAACTCCCCATTCTTTTTGAAGATCTTTTACCAATTCACTTGCTGTAAATTTATCCTCTGCCGAAGAATTCTTATCAATTACAATGGTCAAATCCTTTGTGAGAATAAAATCATCTCCACCTATACGAACTTGCTGCGGATAGGGAATAACAGCTAATCCTAATTGAGACAATTCGCTTGAATATGACTTTAAATTCAGAAACTGAAAAAGGAAAAGCAGCAGTACAAAAGCTAAAATAGGTGGGTTTATAATCTTTAGTTTACGATTTTTCAAAAATTTCATTACTCAATATTTTATGGTGTTTAAATTTAAATGCATTAGGAAAATTCTAATTGAAACTACCTGGATACCATTTTAAGGTATTATTGTAATATATGTTTTTCAATACCTCTTCACTTAAGCCCAGCCCCTGAAATGCTCTTTCCACATTAGGAGAACTCATTTCTTCGGTTGATGTAAAATATTTCCAATCAGATTGCCACTCATCTTCCAGTTGAGACATTCTTTCTTCAACATCCATATCATCATTAATGACAAGGTCGGTAGAGTAAAGCAGCCTGTCCTGGTATTTGATAATGAAATCTTTTACTTTTTGCCTGTCCTGCACCTGGAAATGGCATACCCTGGCTGCCATATCAACGGCAAAATTGGGAAACTGGTCAAGGCGTTTTGCCAATTCACCAACACTCCATTCCAGACTACCCAAATGTGCGCCAACCAGGGTTAAATCCGGATGTTTTGCCAAAACGTTATCCCTTGACTCAACTTGTCTTTCATACGATGGATAATCCGGATGAAGATACATGTGGTATTGAGGATGTTCTTCAAAATATTTTTTGTCATTAATAACCGTCATTGAGTCAAGTGGAAGCCAGCAGTTTTTAGGTTCACCGATATGAGCGACAAGTGTTTTACCATTTTCAGCAATAAAATCAAGTATCGGGTCAAAGCGGGGATCGTCAATCATGATAAAATTACCCAAACTATCCTGAAACGTCATCCCTATATCTTTCCATACTTTAACAGCGATAGCCCCATCTTCAAAATCTTTTTTTAATCGTGCAATTACACCTTCCTGCCAACCTGCTTTTTCAAAGTTTTCCATAGAAAAAGTTGTGGTAAAAGCCAGTTGATTGGGATTTACTTCTTTCACCTTCTTTGTAATATTCAGTTGTTTATCAATACTTTCCTGACTCCCGGAGCGCGTGGCAATTGACAGGTATTTAAAGTTATGGGTTTTGGCAATTTCCATTACCAACGGATTTTCGGTACGAACATGAACATGCGCATCAATTTTTGGAAAATCGTTGTAATTGGGGGTTTTATTCTGGGTACAACTAATCATCATTATAGAGATTGCAGATAAAATGGTTGTTAAAATTAGATTCTTTTTCATGATTTAAATATTTTTCGATTCTTAATGTTGAGTATTATAAATATGTGTATAATAATATTTAAAATTTTGAATTCGATTATTTTCTGTTCAATAGTTTTGAATTCTCCACTTCATATGTTCCGAAGTCATAACATCTTACAGCCTGAAAGCCGGTATATTTCAAATGAATCTTTTCATTTTTCTGCTTTTCCTTTTTTGCATGGTAAAAATTCAGACAGGTATCGAAACTAAAAGCTCACAGAGGTTTCCCTCCGTGAGCAACTAGAATTATCTACTAAACTAAAACTATTTATGATTGAAGTTATTTACCACTGGCAAATAATCTCCCAAAACTATTGAGTTAATTTCCAGCGACAATCCAGGGAAGATCCTGATGAATCGTTGTTCCGTCCGGGTGTGCATGCGGAGCAGCTGGATTTGCATCCCACCAAACTTTACTAAGTCTGTTGTCTTTCCCTGCACCACCCAGCGCTTGTACTGCTATGTCGTAATTATCTTCGTTCAATTGTGTTTCACTTGTTGGATAAGGCCACCTTCTCGGAGAAACGCCCTGTAAATCATCATCATCCGGTCCCACAAGAACACGCGGGTAACCTGTCCTTCTCCATTCATTCCACCCCTGTCCTTCCTGAAACGGATAAAAACCAGCTATTTTTTGGTTCATGATCATCTCTAGCATTTCTTCCTGACCACCCTTTAGTGTTACAACAGAGGCAGTATCAATAAAAGCATCTGCTTCTTCCTGTGTAATTTTTATAAAATTGATGTAGTTCTGTACTTGACCGTCTGTCCAGTCTGGTCTGAAAAGTTTATAGACATCAGGTAACTGGGCAGCACCACTGTTATAAAAACCAACAGCCCAATCCATTGCAGCCTTCATGCCTTTTTTATAATAAGTCTGCGCGTCAGCCTGAGTGCCTTTCAAACCAAACAGAGCGGCCTCAGCAAGTGCAAAATATACTTCGCTTGACTTTAAGATTGACTTTTCAATTATTGGCACGTACATAAGAGTTGTCCATCTTGAAACCGATTCATATCCCCAGGGATATTTGTACTCAACAGGAACTAATCCTAAAAGTGGATGCCCGCGATAACCAAAGTTTTCAACGTCTTCATATCCCGCAGTACCAGGCCAGTCTGCCTGAGCTGTATCGGCAAATACTTTCAGGCGTGGGTCATAGTTATCCTGCCAAATGTCAACCATCGTTTTTGTACACAATCTTTTTTCTTCATTTTTTCCATTCCTAATTATGTTGGCATACCAGGAATTCTGGTGCTCAGGATAGTCTGATGATGTATTTACATACGCATTACCTTCGCTGCTTGTAATCAGGTTTGCTTCATCCAGATCGCTCATATTTGCCTTGGCCATGGCCGGATCAGCATAACGTACTCTTAATGCCAAACGAAGTCTCAGTGAATTGGCAAATTTTCTCCATTTTTCCACATCACCACCATAAACCAGGTCGGCAGAGCCATAACTTGCCTTGCCTGCATCCAACTGGGTGGCAGCTTCTTTCAGTTCTTTAAAAAAATCTTCATAGATACTTTTCTGTTTATCGTATTTTGGCTTGTAAACAGCATCTTCCAGAGGCAAAGCAGCTTCGAAGTAAGGGATATCCCCATAGGAATCAGTACACTCACTAAATGCCCACACTTTCATTATCCTTGCAATAGCCGTTTTGTTGGCCATATCAGGATCATCCTTTGTGCGATTAATAATATCGGATAAGTTCCTTACATAATTCCCGTAACAGTCATTCCATGTACCTGATGCCTGACCTTCAAGAAAAGGACGATTTGCACCAGACACCGACATTCCTGCGTAATTTCCCTGACCGGAATTCCCAGTGCCAGCATCATCGATAAAGGCATAGTACTGAACATAGGTCAGTATCAGATTGACACTTGCTTCTTCAACCAAACTATTACTTGTATTGTATTCTTCGAAACGTTCGGTACATGCATTGAACATCAGCAGAACTAATGCAAATGCAGCTATGATTTTTATTCTTAAGTATGTTTTCATATCATTATTATTTTTCAGTTAACTAAAAGGTAAGTTTAACATTTAACCCAAATGACCTTGTATAAGGCTGTGAAAATGATTCTATACCTCCATAACCTGCACCTGTATTCGGTTTTGTTTCCGGAGAAACACCCATTTGTTTGAAACGCTCATCAACTCCAAGGTATAACAAATTCCTTCCAACCAGGGTAAACGTTACACCGGAAAGAGGTGTCTTTTGCAACAAAGAAGGTTGTAGGCTATAACTCAACAATATTTCACGTAGCATCACATAACTTGCGTCATTAACGAATTCCTCGCCTATTTCGCTCCAGGCCCTGGTTGCCCAGTAAGTTTGCCCGTCAACTGCCTTTGTATTCGTCTCGTAACCAGTGACATTTCCTTCCGTATCTTTAATTTCCACAACTCCGGGCAATACACCTACAAGCGGCAATTGGTTACCCTGGTCGTCTGTATCCTGTACTCTTCTGCCTTCTGTCGTCCATATCGCGGAACCTTTGGCAGTAAATTGATACTGGGTTGCTGAAGATACTTCTCCTCCCTGAACAAAATCGATCAGGCAACTTAAAGCAATACCTTTATATGACAAAGAGTTATTCAAACCACCGGTCCAATCAGGAGTAATATTCCCTAAAATACTAGTCTTGTCTTCCCTTGAGTAATTGCCACCGGAACCAACAATTTTTTGTCCGTCAGGAGCTCTTTTATAGGCATAACCAAT
>JBFHER010000336.1:0-4207 GCA_041584055.1 Bacteroidales bacterium | reverse complement strand
TGATTGTGAGCAGTTCGAAGAACAATCCTTTGAAAACACAAAGGGGAAAACGGAAGAAGAGGATAGTGGTTTCTTTTAAGCAGCTTGATATGAAAAAGTTTTGTTGCCTGATGACACCCGTTTTATAGCAAATGTCACTCCGTTAGAAACTGTACCGTTTTGTCAATGGCCAATCCACAGACCTCACAAAAGTCTTTTGCTTCATTGGTTTTCATTCTGCAATTATAGGCTGGGCGGTAAATGCCTTTTTCCATGTAACCACCTCCCTCAAAAACACCGGTCTGTTTTTTGTATTTTGAGGATGGAGGTGTTGGAATAGGTACCTTCTCTGCCAATAGATCCTTCCACTTTAGATCAAAATTAACAAGCGTTGTCAGATTCGGTTGCCATGGTTCAACAGACGTGTCAAAAAAAGCTTCGTAGGCAGTGGAAGATGTGTAATACTCATCGCCCAAACCAGCAAAAGCGTGCCCAAATTCGTGAATAAACACTTCGTTTTCGGAACGTCCTCTTGATGAACACATACTGTAAAAGTTAAATATCCCTCCCCCGCCATATTTGTCGGTATTGACGAGAACGTAAATCTGATCGTAAGGAACCAAAGATGCGTAATTGCGGATTGATCTTACATCAGAGCTTGTCAGGTAACGATCACTGTAAAAGGTATTAAATGTAGCGTTGAGGGGGGTTTCAACCCATATGTTTTCGTGTGGGTTATCCACCCCGCTGCCGGGGGAGACAATTCCAACGGCATAAATATTAAATTTGTCTTTGTTTCTTTTAAATGGGGCTGAAGTAAACAAGCCTTCTGCAAGTTTCTTCGCTTCTTTAAAAAACAGATCCTGCTCGTCCTGAGCATATCCCTCCGCTAGAATGACAAGATCTACACATTGGGAGGATTCCCCATTATTAAGCAATTGCTTTACCTCCCCTTTGGGGAGAACTGCCTGAGAAATAATCTGACTTTCAGGATCCAATGTAAAGGATAGCAAAGTGTCTGTAAACAGACCTTTGTCCCGATAGATGATAGAAAGATCGATGGGTTGCTTCGGAAAGGGAATCTGAATGGCGTTGGTAAAAGACCGCTTGATGGTTTTAGCTTCTTTTGTGGTTCTCCATTCGTCAAAAAGTGTTGAAAAACCATCTGTATAAATTAATTTCTTTGATTGTCCATCCCTTATCTCGATGCAATAATCTCCAAGGTTCATGGACTCATCCAGATTGTGTTGTCGGCCGCCCCAATATGGTTCTTTGAGTAGTTGCTCCAGATAACAATGCTGCGCATCATTCGAGCCTGCCAGTGCAAAATCAATTCGCAAGGATTCTTTCTGAAAAAAATCATTAAACTGAATTTGTGCTTTTGTTAATAGACTGGAAGAGAATATTAAGATTAATGGAAGTAAGATTCGTTTTTGCATCTGTTTGTACATCGAAATCCCTATTTTTGTTTTTCAATACAAAGAAATAAAATTTTTATTTATGAATGCTGAAAATCTCCAATCCAACATCCACGATGTAGTCCTTAACTGGATGGGAAGTCTGGGTGCTTCCGATTCTGTAACGCATCTGTTAGCCGTGGTGGCATCTCTGATTTTCCTGATCATTATCTGCTATGTTTCAGATATAATAACCAAACGCATCATAGTATCAATTGTGGTGCGAATCATCAAAAGAACCAAAAATACCTTTGATGATATTTTCTTGCAACGAAACGTCTTTAATCGGCTTGCTCACATTGTTCCGGCCTGGATTTTTTATGCCTTGATTCCTGCAACTATGCCGGAATATGAACGTGCAATAGTTATTATGCAGGATTTGACTTTTGTTTGGATGATATTGGTTGTTTTACTTACAATCAGCGCTTTTCTGGATGCGGTACATGACATTTACGGTAAGTTTCCCATATCCGAAAATCGACCCATCAAAGGATATGTTCAACTCTTGAAAATAATAACCTATGTGATAGGTGTTCTTGGCATAATATCAATTGTTGGTGACATTGACATGACAAATATATTTGCCGGTATTGGCGCACTTGCCGCAGTATTGATTTTAGTTTTTAAAGATACAATACTGGGTCTGGTTGCATCTGTCCAGCTCAGTGGGAACGACATGGTAAAACCTGGGGACTGGATTTCAATGCCGGGCTACAAAGCGGATGGAACTGTACTTGAGATTACATTGAATACGGTGAAAGTTCAAAACTGGGACAAAACAATATCTACAATCCCCACCTATGCATTGGTGGCAAACTCCTTTCAAAACTGGCGGGGGATGGAGGAGTCAGGAGGCCGGCGCATAAAGCGTTCAATAAATATAGATATGACAAGTGTTAAATTTGCCAGTCCCGAGCTTCTAAAAAAGTTTAAGACATTTCATGTTCTTAAAGACTTTATCATTGAAAGAGAAGATGAAATTGCAGCGTTTAACAAAGAGCTGAATGTGAAGGATGGGGAGGTTTACAATGGGCGTCGCATGACCAATCTGGGGATCTTCAGACATTATCTGGAGTTCTACCTTCAAAATCATCCTAAGATACGTAAAGATATGACCTTTTTAGTGAGGCAGCTTGATCCCACTGAAAAAGGAATACCAATGGAGATCTATGTGTTCAGTAAAGATCAGGAATGGGCAAAATATGAAGGCATCCAATCTGATATCTTTGATCATCTCCTGGCAATCATACCTGAATTTGAGTTGCGTGTGTTCCAAAATCCCGCAGGCTCTGATATCCTCAGTCTGAAAAACGCGTAATATTCAATTTTTCAATCAATTGTCTTTTTTGGTTCGCGTAATTTTGTATTTTGCGGGTTAAAAGTAAATCTAATGCTATCTATTACATCTAAATTTTAAAAGTTATGGCGCATCGTGATATCGACGAACTGGATAAGAAAATATTATCACTTATTTCCCAAAATGCCAGAATCCCTTTTCTCGAAGTTGCACGAGAATGCGGTGTTTCAGGGGCTGCAATTCATCAGCGCATACAGCGTTTGATGAATATGAATGTTATCAAAGGCTCTGAATATGTACTGGATCCGATTGCTTTGGGTTTTCAGACATGTGCTTTTGTGGGAGTTTTCCTTAAGGATGCTGCAGATTATCATAAAGTTGTTCAGGCACTTAGGCAGATCCCGGAAGTGGTGGAATGCCATTATACAACTGGCAAATATGCCATGTTTTTGAAGTTGTATGCAAAAAGCAACAGGCATTTACTTGAAATCATTCATGGTGAATTTCAGAAAATTGATGGCATTGCAAGTACTGAAACCATCATCTCTATGGAAGAATCCTACAGAAATCAACTACCTGTAAAATAGAATTTAAGGAATAAAGGGGGGGAAGCTCAACCTGCTTCCAACATGTTATTCGCCGATAAAAAAACACCTTTTGCATTATTTTTTTTGTTAGATGAAATTTGTTGCAATAAATTTATCATTCATTAAAATATCTCAGATATGAAACAGATAATTGATGCTTTTTTGAAGGATAAGAAAGTGGCCATTGCAGGTGTTTCCAGAAAAGGTAATAGTTGGGGTAATAACCTGATGGAGGAGTTTAAAAAGCTGGGATACGAAGTATTTCCGGTAAATCCGAATGCGGATGAGATCGAAGGGGTAAAATGTTATCGAAACGTCGCTGCTCTTCCCAATGATGTGCATGGCCTTGTTTTTGCCACCAAACCACAGGCAACCACATTGATTGCCAAAGAAATTCCTTCGTCGCATATCAAACGCGTTTGGATTCAAAAGGGAGCAGGGAAAGGTTCTTATTCAGAGGAAGCTTTTCAGACGCTCAAAGAAAACAATATCGATATTGTTTACAAACTTTGTCCGATGATGTTTTTTGATGGCACGGGTATTCATCGTTTTCATTACAGGATGCGAAAATTCTTCGGCGGAGTGCCTGCAGGTGTGGCGTAATTAGGTGATTTGAAGATACAAGCTCCAAGGACAGCGAAATCAGATATAGCCGGGATCATTTTCCAAGTATAAAGTTTAAAAATAACATCGCGTTCAAAACCGATTATTATGAAGAAAATATATTTAATATTGATTATCGCTGTGTCATTTACTTCCTGTGATGTGCTGCAACAGTTAATCTCCATGAGTTCGCCTGCACTTAGCACATCAGATGTGGCAAATGGTCTGAAGGAAGCCTTATCGGTGGGTGTTGATACAGCCGTATATCGATTAACCAAGGAAGG
>JBFHER010000335.1:0-4210 GCA_041584055.1 Bacteroidales bacterium | reverse complement strand
TAAAAAGCAATAATCCTGGAATGGAAATTGTGGATTGCTCAGTTGGAATTCATATATTAGAGGGGCATGCACATGAGGATACGGACAATGGACATGGGCATGAGGATCATTCAAACTGCTCGCATGGAGGTGATCCACATTATTGGACGTTACCATCAAATGCGATCATCATTGTAAGAAATATGTACGAGTCACTCATGAAGAGAGATTTGATTTCTTCGGATACATTAACGGCGAATTATGATCACCTTATTGGTCGATTAAAGGCATATTCCGATACAATGGATGCGGTTCTAAGATCTTCAAAAAAGAAAGAATTTATGATTTATCATCCGGCCCTTTCGTACATTGCAAACAACTATGGATTGGAACAGATTTCAATTGAACAGGAAGGGAAATCTCCTTCGGTTGCTCAATTAAAAACTGTTTTAGACCTGGCGAAACAAAAGGAGATAAAACATGTCCTGATGCAAAAGCAATTCGACAAGGAGAATGCCTTACTCGTTGCAAAGCAAATTGAGGGAGAGGTGCTCATTGTGGATCCCTTAGAATATGACTATTTTAAGTCAACATCTGATTTAATTTATAAATTACAAAAAGCGCTCAATGACTAGAATCCTGGAAATAACAAACATCAGTGCCAGGTACGATAAGGAACTTGTCCTGAAGCATGTAAACCTAAATGTGAACGCAGGCGATTTCATAGGATTTATAGGCCCAAATGGAGGTGGAAAGTCCACCCTGTTAAAAGTAATCCTTGGCTTGTTGCCTATGGCATCCGGACACATCAGGTATTTCTCGCAAGGAAAAGAATCGTCTTATTTAAACATGGGATATCTGGCTCAGAGCAGTGAACTGGAATATAAATTTCCCATTACAGCTTTTGATATTATCCTGTCTGGATTGATAGGGAAAGGTGGGTTTAAGTTTAAACCCGGAAAAAAGCAAAAAACAAAGGTTGAAAAAATTATGTCAGAGGTGGGTATTTCGGAGTTGAAGCATGCAAACATTTCAGAGCTTTCCGGTGGACAATCGCAACGTGTTTTATTAAGCCGTGCCATCGTTTCAGACCCGGAACTTTTATTGTTGGATGAGCCCAATACTTTTCTGGACAATACAGCTACCACTGGCCTGTACACCATGCTCAAAGAATTAAACAAACGCATGGCCATCATTCTGGTTTCACACGACATAGGGACGATTTCACCATTCATTAAGACAATTGCCTGCATCAATCAGAATTTACATTATCACAGCTCCAACAAGGTGGACCAGAAGGTGCTGGACAGTTATAACTGCCCCATAGAACTTATCACACATGGGCATGTTCCTCACCGCGTGTTACACGACCATAAGTAAATAAAAAAGATGGAATTATTTCAATATCATTTTTTCCAAAACGCCTTAACAGGAGCCATTCTCACAAGTTTAATATGTGGACTGGTTGGTTCTTACATTGTAAGCAAAAAGATGGCTTTTATCAGTGGTGGTCTATCACATACCTCCTTTGGTGGCATCGGCATTGGCTACTTCCTTGGGATCAATCCATTGATTACCGGAATTATTTTTGCCGTTGGAGCGGGCTTAGGAATTGAATATTTATCTCAATCCGGCAAAATACGGACAGACTCTTTGATTGCTGCCTTTTGGTCAACGGGAATGGCCATTGGCATATTATTTGTTGCCATGACACCGGGATATGCTCCCGATCTTATGACCTATTTGTTTGGAAATATCTTAACCATATCTTCCACAGAAATACTGGCATTGGGTATTTTAGCTCTGCTCGTTGTAAGTATCTTTTTAGTTTTATACTACCCTATTTTATATGTCGCCTTTGACGAAAATTTTGCTTATACACGAAAATTGCCGGTAAAAGCTGTGAAGTATTTAATGATGGTACTAATTGCTTTCACCATTGTCCTTTCCATAAGGGTTGCCGGAATCATCCTGATTTTATCCTTGCTCACAATACCTCAGGAAACAGCAAGTCTGTTTACAAAACAACTTCACAAAATGATGATTATATCGGTGATTCTTGGTATTATCGGCTGTGTTACCGGCTTGTTCTTTTCATACTTTTTTAACTTCCCTACAGGTCCAATCATCATTCTTACACTGGTTACCATATACCTGCTTGGTCGAAGCTTCAAATGGGTAACGTTAAAAGCAAAAACTAAGCAACCATAATTTACATGGTATGCGGGATGCAAAAAAGGCCCTGTGAAACACAGAGCCCTATCGTTAATTTTATTCGTTTTTTATCCTAAATTACTGATTCGCCGCAACGCCTCTTCATTTACAATCTTCACCTTTCTGCCGTCCACAGCAATGGCCTTTTCTGACGCAAAATTTGACAATGTTCTAATTGCATTTGAGGTTGTCATATTTGACAAGTTCGCCAGGTCCTCGCGCGACAAATAGATGTTCAATGTCATGTTATCACTTTCAAGACCGTATGTTTCTTTAAGATGCAAAATTGCTTCAGCCAGGCGTCCACGGATATGCTTTTGCGTTAATGATACCGTTTGGTTGTTTGAAAATCCCAACTCTTTTGATAACCTTTTCATTAGAAACAAAGCCAGCTTCACATTCTCATTAAGAATTGTCATTAAAACATTCTTTTCAATGGTAATGATCACACTTTCGTCAATGGAAATGCTACTTGTAGTATAATTCTCTTCAGCAAATAATGCCCGTTTCCCAAAAATTCCAGGAGCTTTTACCATGCGGACGATTTGTCCTCGGCCACCAACTCCTTCCTTGAAAACCTTAACTTTTCCTTTTACAAGACACAAAAGACTTTCTGGAGACTCGTTTTCTTTGTAGATAATCTGATTTTTCTTGAAATACTGAATTTCATGATTCTCCCTAAGATAAATTTTTTGTTCTTCAGACAAGAGGCTCCACAACTGCGTCACAGATTCAATAGATACATCTTGTAAAATGTTCTTCTCCGTCATTTTACTGTTTTATAACATTGTTGTAGAACACAAAGATAAAAAAATATTAAACAAAAAAAAGCAGATTCATTTAAGAACCTGCTTTTCCTCTATAATTTGATAATTAACGACTTATTTACTTAGAAAAAAGTAATTCACGATATTTAGGCAATGGCCATTTTTCATTGTCAATTATTAACTCCAATTTGTCGATTGGCTCGCGAATTGAATCAAGAAATGGACGTACTTTTGCTTCATAAGCAAATGCCTTTTCAGTTTCGTCTTCGATCTTGTTGCATACCTTACGCGCATCGATCATCTGTTTAACCTGAGCTTTGATCGTGCTGATGTAACCAGAAATCTCTTTGATAAGTTGCAAACGTGCACCAGCCAATTCCTTGAAATCTGATTCACTGAACAAGCCTTTCAGACCAGTTACATTCTCCACCAAACTACTTTGATAGGCAATGGCAACAGGAACAATGTGATTACTTGCAAGGTCACCCAATACACGAGATTCAATCTGAATCTTCTTAACATATTTCTCCATTTCAACTTCTACACGCGCATGGAGTTCTTTCTCGGTCATGATTCCTCCGCCCACAAGAACAGATTTGGCCTGATCGTCAAGGTAGGTTGAAATAGACTTAGGAACACTGGTGATATTGGTTAAACCACGTTTTTCTGCTTCAATCACCCACTCTTCAGAATAACCATCGCCGTTGAAACGAATTGGTTCTGACTCTAGAATCAGTTTGCGAATGACTTGGAAAATAGCTTCATCCTTTTTAACCCCTGATCCAATCAATGCGTCCACATCAGCCTTGAATTCTTCTAATTGAACTGCAACTGCAGCATTCAAAGCGGTCATTGCCGCAGCACTGTTAGCGGTAGATCCCACGGCACGGAACTCAAAACGGTTTCCGGTAAATGCAAATGGAGAAGTCCGGTTACGATCGGTATTATCCAAAAGGATTTCAGGAATACGACCAATCCCCAGCTTAAGTGCCGTTTTCTCTTCCGGTGTCATTTTTTGATCACTCACCTTTTCGGCTAAATTATCGAACATTTCACTGATTTGACTTCCCAGGAATACCGATAGAATCGCAGGAGGCGCCTCATTTGCACCTAAACGGTGGCTATTAGCAGTTGTTAGAATAGATGCACGTAATAAATCCTGATTCTTATATACTGCAGCAACAATGTTTACAACAAATGTCAGGAATTGCAGGTTACCTTTCGGATTCTTTCCTGGTGAAAGCAAGTTC
>JBFHER010000334.1:0-4217 GCA_041584055.1 Bacteroidales bacterium | reverse complement strand
GTATATCAGGTTATGAAATTATAAAATGTTCTTAAATTTACAAACTAAGTGGGGGCGAGCTTGTTGTTTTGATAATAATTGAGCAGTGTGAATGATGTAAGTCATTAAATTTTTGTGGAAATTTACTTAATTCGATCTGAAATTATTTACATTCCAATACTGATGTTTAATATTGTTAAATATATATGTATATTTTCATATTTTTCTTTCTTTTGATTCGAAATTTTTAAAACAATGAAACATAGCAAGCAATTTTTATTCTTATTGATGTTGATCTGGACATCAGTGCTTTCTGCGCAGATCGAAGAACCCGTAAAATGGGATGTAAAAATCAATAAGACCAAAGCTTCGGTCGGTGATGAGCTGGAGCTGGCGTTTCACGCCACGATTGATGAAGGCTGGCACCTGTATTCAACCACCTTGCCGGACAATGGTCCGATTGCCACAACTTTTAACTTTGAAGGATCAAAGGGTTTAGAGGTTGTAGGCAAGGCGAAGGCAGACAAAGAAGCAATTTCAATGTTTGATAACTCCTTTCAGATGCAACTTGAGTTTTTTGAACATGAGGTTGTTTTTGTTCAAAAGGTTAAAGTGGTTGGAGCCGAGGTCCTGGTAAAAGGTTTTGTTGAATTTATGGCATGTGATGATGAACGTTGTATTCCTCCTGCAGAACATGATTTTGAGTTTTTGGTGGATGTTAGTTCAGTTGACGGGGCGGTTGTTGAACAGGGAGGTACACAAAGCGAGGCAGAGAAATCGGATATTTCAACAGAGTCAACATCAAACAAAGATAAAAGCTCACTTTGGGGATTTTTTTTGTTGGCTTTCCTGGGTGGCCTGGCTGCCATATTTACACCTTGCGTGTTTCCAATGATTCCCATGACCATGAGTTTCTTCCTCAAAGGGAGTGAAAATAAGTCAAAAGGACGTTTTAATGCTATTTTTTACGGACTTTCGATCATTGGAATTTACACTGTGGTTGGTACCGTTTTTGCATTGGCTTTTGGCGCAAATTTTGCAAATTTCCTCAGTACACACTGGTTACCGAATATTTTGTTTTTCGTTATTTTTCTTGTGTTTGCTGCGTCATTCTTTGGTGCTTTCGAAATTACAATGCCAGGATGGATCATTAATAAATCAACTGCAAATGAAGATAAAGGCGGTTTAGTGGGGGTCTTTTTCATGGCAACAACACTTGTGCTGGTTTCCTTTTCCTGCACAGGTCCAATTGTAGGGGCTATTTTGGTGGCATCTGCAGGAGGTGAAATTTTAACTCCTATCATTGGAATGCTTGGATTTTCCCTTGCATTTGCTTTGCCATTTACCTTTTTTGCACTCTTCCCTGGAATCATGACCAGTATGCCTAAGTCAGGTGGATGGTTAAATACGGTTAAGGTGGTACTGGGTTTTATTGAGGTCGCCCTGGGACTTAAATTTTTAAGCATTGCTGATCAGACTTACCACTGGGGTTTATTAGACCGTGAGGTGTATTTGGCAATCTGGATTGTGGTGTTTGCATTGATGGGATTCTATCTGCTGGGTAAAATAAAGTTTGCGCACGACAGTGATGTGAAACATCTTTCCATTGGTCGCCTTTCATTAGCGATTATAACATTTAGTTTCGTTGTTTATTTAATCCCCGGCATGTTTGGTGCGCCTCTAAAAGCCCTGTCAGGATACCTTCCGCCAAGTACAACTCAGGATTTTGATATCGCAAGAATCGTTCAGGAAAAATCAAGTGCCGTTGTGCATGAGAACGATCATACTCAGGAACTGTGCGGAAAACCCAAATATGCGGAATTTCTGCATTTGCCCCATGGACTGGAAGGTTATTTTGATTATGAGCAGGCATTGGCCTGCGCAAAGGAACAAGGAAAACCGTTATTCATTGATTTTACAGGTCATGGCTGTGTAAACTGTCGTGAAATGGAATCAAGGGTATGGTCAGACCCGAAAGTTCTTAAAAAGCTAAAAGAAGACTTTGTCCTTGTGGCACTTTATGTCGACGATAAAAAGAAATTACCGGAAGAGGATTGGGTCACATCAAGTTTTGACGGCAAGGTCAAGAAGACTCTTGGAAAAAAATATGCTGATTTTCAGATCAGTCGTTTTAAGGTGAACTCTCAACCCTATTATGTAATTTTGGATGGGGATGAAAACATGCTTGTGGAGCCTAAAACATATGACCTGAATATTGAAAACTTTATTGATTTCCTGGATTCGGGCCTTAAGGCATATAAATAGGAATTCAGGGATATCTGTTTGGAGATTAGAAGTAGAGTGTTAATCACTTGTTGTTGCCGCCTTTGGTAATGTAATAATGTAGGATTCGTTGGCTTTGGTTGATACATTTTAGATATCAAAGGGGCAGGAGATAGAGAAAAGCAAAAAAGTGACAAATGCTCCCACCAAGAATAAATAGGTGAAAAACAAAGTGAAAGAAAGGGACGTTTTGTTTCAAATAAAAAAATACGCCTCCGCTATAGCTTAATCCTCCGGCTAATAAGAAGTAGAGGGATGTGTTAGGCACGTTCTTTAGCATTGGGACGATTGCGATGATGATGAGCCATCCCATTACGACATAAAGCCATGCTGACAAATTGCGATATTTTTGTGAATAAAACCATACTTTAAATACAACGCCGGCAATGGCCAGTCCCCATATCAGCCCAAAAAGCGTCCATCCCAGTGCTCCGTTTAAAGAAATCAATGTTATAGGTGTATAAGATCCTGCTATGAGAATGTATATGGCAGAATGATCAAAACGGTTCAGATGTGACTTTTTACGTGGGTTTTTTGCCCCGTGAAACAAGGTTGATGCAAGATAAAGAACAATCATGCTGGCGCCAAAAACTGAAAAACTTACAATGTGCCATGCATTTCCGTACATGGCTCCAAACACAACCAACAGTGTGACGCCTGCCACTGCCAATCCTATGCCAATGCCATGAGATATGGAGTTCGCAATTTCTTCGGCTCTTTTTAAACGGGGTGATTTGGGCATTTTATTTTGACAGTTGTTTGTAGTACTCGGCTTTTTGTTTGTTGCTTAACCTCGTGTAAATGTTTGAAAGGTACACGGCGTACTTTTTATCACCAGTATCTTTGTATAAGGTTTCGAATTGGTCTCTGGCCACTTTAAAGTCGGCCGTTGCAAGTTTCAATGCCTTTAACAGCTTGGCATATTGACTCCGGGTCTTTTTTGAGTTGTAGGCTGACATTTCACGCTGATACAAGGCTTCAGCTTTATGGTAGTAATGATTTGCGTGAATCTCTAATGCATCTCTGTGGTTTGGATCCAACTTCAATAATTGTTGACTGATGTCGAAGCAGGCATCATCATTTTTTAAAGCCTTTTGAACAATAAGCCAATTGTTGAGCGTATTTTTATCATTTTTATTATCAGGACTTAAACCGTCCCATAAAGCAGCTGCTTTTTGCCAGTTTTCACTTCGGACATATGCGTCAAATAGCATGGCATTATATGCACTGATCTCAGCCGATTCTGCATTTTCCTTGACCAATTGTTCTAAATAGGTGATTTCGTAAGATAGATTATCACTTTTTTTGTAGACCAGGGAAAGATTTTTCAATACCTCCGGACCTTGCAATCCTTTGTTATATGCTATCGTGAGATATTCTTTTGCCTTGCTGATTTTGTCAAGTTTTAAGGCGGCATCCCCTGCTTTTGCATAGACCATTGGATCGACTTTGCCAGAATTGCCAGATGAAAGCATCACTTTTTCCCAGTTCAATAAGGCAAGCTCATAGTTGTCCGATGTATAGGCCTGCTCTCCCATGCTTAAGTACTCAGCACTTTTATTTGAACAGGAATTTAATAAAATAGCAGAGAAAATAGCTGCAAAGAATAGATGTTTTTTCATTCGTGAATTTTTATTTCGGGCGCAAAGGTAAAAACTTCTACTGCATAGAACGGATGTTTTTCTAATTTATGATCGGAAAACAAGGAATTTTGTGTGTATGATACGTATACTTATAAGCTTTCAAAATAAATGGTAAGCGTGTTATCTCATACCGTAGCTCATGCCAATATTGTAACTATTTGCACTGAGCAAAGAATCTTTTTCAATGTCAAGTTGGGTGCGATATTCCCAAAAACAATCGTCGTATAAGTAATAACCCAAATTGTCGTATACCGGATTACAATTGTAATGCCAGTCGAGTTTTGTAAAATATTTGGCCGTATTTCCACAACC
>JBFHER010000333.1:0-4223 GCA_041584055.1 Bacteroidales bacterium | reverse complement strand
TTAAAAAATTACTTTATTCACTATTTGATCATGCGCCTCTGAGGGAACTTCATCAAACATTTGAAAAGGAAAGGCAAGGCCTATTTTTGTTGCTTTTGTTTGGCAAAGGTAGGAATCATAATACCCTTTTCCTCTGCCAACACGATTGCCTTGTTCGTCAAATGCCACGCCTGGCACAATGATGAGATCCAGATGTTCTGGATTTATTTTCTCCTGCCCGCAGGGCTCAAACACATGATAAGCTCCTTCCTTTAATTCAGATAAACCCTCGTATCGAATAAACGTCATTGTCTCGTTTTCGGTATGCGGCAGGTAAATGTCTTTCGTTGATTTCCACTTTTCAATAAATTGATGTGTGTAAACCTCATCTGGCAACGACCAGTACAAGGCAACTTTTTTGGCTTTGAGGAAATCCGGATCTGTTTCAATACCAAATAATGGAGGAATCGATAAGGATTCCAGTTCAGCGGTGTTGTAAAAGCTTTTGCGATCTTGAACAAGTGCTCGTATTTTAGCTTTGCTCCTGAGGGTCATTTTGTTATGCCATTTAAATTTATTATTACCGGGGTTCCCCGTTCTACTTGCTTATTGCCGTAGTTGAAGCGAAACAGAGAGATGCGGCATTAAACTGGTTCGTTGCATATAGCACAGCCAACACACTTGCTGAGCTCCCCCCGAAAACGTTTTTCAACAAGATCACGGATGCGTTCTTTCAAAGGTTCCAGTCGAATGTTTTCAATGACCTCGTGGGTGAATGCAAACATTAAAAGAAGACGGGCTTCTTTTTCGCTGATTCCTCTTGAACGCAAATAAAATAAAGCTGATTCATCCAGCTGACCAACTGTTGCCCCGTGGCTACACTTAACATCATTCGCATAAATTTCGAGCTGAGGTTTTGTATAAGCCTTTGCGTCCGGTGTCATGCATATATTTCTGTTGGTTTGATATGCGAGCGTCTTTTGCGCATCTTTTGCCACCAGGATTCGACCGCGAAAAGCAGATGTTGAAAAGTCATCCAAAACATTTTTAAACAACTCGGTGCTCGTGCAGTTTGGAACTGCGTGATTGATAAACGTAAAGTTATCGATGTGCTGGTTTTTATCCGTCAGCGACATGCCATACAAATGCGATTCGGCATGCTCACCGGCCAATTCAACAAGTGTATTGTTTCTTGTAAGTCCGTTGTTGAGAGTAATGACATTGCTCAAGACATTGGAATTGCTGTCCTGCCGTATGAATGAAGTAATGATCTGATTTACGTGATTGTGTTGGTTTTCAATCAGGTAATAATCCAGAACGGCATCTTTCCCAACAAAAAGCTCACGCACATGATTCGACGCAAAATGTTGAGAAGTCATAGTGTGATCGCATACCAGTATTTTGGCCTGAGCTCCATCTTCAATTACAAAGAGGCCTCTCTGATTTGCCATCAGATCAACATTTGTATTTAAGATGTTGATAATCTGAATAGGTTTCTCAATAATTACGCCTTTTGGGACATAAATGAACAAACCATCCTGAGCAAACATGGTATTGAAGTTCACCATTGGGTCTTCTGACTTATCTGCAAGTTTGTTGTAGTACTTTTCAACAATTTCAGGATG
Organism: Bacteroidales bacterium; assembly: GCA_041584055.1. Taxonomy (GTDB): domain Bacteria; phylum Bacteroidota; class Bacteroidia; order Bacteroidales; family UBA5342; genus JBFHER01. Next base: position 2,619 of record JBFHER010000333.1, on the reverse strand, counting down.
CTCTTTTGACGCCTTTGCAAAACTTGTAATTATAACGCCTTTCGGAAGTCCCTCGTTGGATACATTTTTTCTATAATACCATCCATTCACCAAAAAGATGAGGTGCGTATCCAATTGCGGAACATCACATTTGAACACATCATGCAAATTAAAATCTAGTGGCAGATGCTTCAGATCAACCCCATAATCTTTTGAAAATGCAGTGCGAACATTGGTATACTGATAATCTTCAAAGGATGTTGTTGGAAATCCGGTTTCCTTGAAAAGATGATAGGCACCTTCCCGGAATGAATTTACATGATCCGAACAAGTGCTGTATATGGCGTCTTTATTCGTTTCCCAGATTTGCAGATAATCAGATTCTATATTTTTTTCTAATCGTGACATTTATCCAGTTTTAACTTTAAACTACTGTGGTAATCCCGATTCCGAAAGTTTCCGGCTCCGGGGATTTTAAACAATGCCGATTGTTTATAATGCCATCCAGCGATATTGAAAGATGCAGCATATATGTATCAAATCGGTTGTCGGTACACCTTGAGGTGTTTATTCAACTTCCTGCTTAATCCAGTCGTATCCTTTGGCTTCCAACTCTAACGCCAATTCTTTTCCGGCAGTTTTTACGATTCTGCCGTTGTAAAGGATGTGCACAAAATCCGGCACAATGTAATCCAGTAAGCGTTGGTAGTGCGTGATAACAATGGTTGCATTGGTTTCGTTTTTCAACTTGTTTACCCCATTTGCAACGATTCTTAAAGCATCAATGTCCAGACCGGAATCCGTTTCATCAAGAATTGAAAGCTTTGGTTCAAGCATTGCCATCTGAAATATTTCATTTTTCTTTTTCTCACCACCTGAAAATCCTTCATTTACAGAACGGTTTGTAAGCTTGGAATCCATTTCAACCAATGCTTTCTTCTCACGCATTAGTCGCAAAAAATCAGCGGCAGATAAGGCCTCTTCGTTTCTGTATTTGCGATGCTCATTGATAGCGGTGCGCATGAAATTATTCATGCTGACACCAGGAATCTCAACCGGATATTGAAAGCTGAGAAAGATACCTTCACGTGAGCGATCTTCAGGAGATAGTTCCTGTAAATCTTTTCCGTTGAGGATAATCTCACCATCCGTTACTTCAAATACCTCGTTTCCTGCCAATACTGCAGAAAGGGTGCTTTTCCCTGAACCATTTGGTCCCATGATTGCATGTACTTCACCTGCATTCACTTTCAGGTTGATCCCTCTTAGTATCTCCTTGCCATCAATGCTGGCATGTAAGTTTTTTATTTCAAGCATTTCTTTTTTTTTCTTTTACCCTGATGCATATCAGGATCATATTTCTAGTTCATTACTTCACACTCTGAATTATCGGAATCACTTAGGATCTGATTATCCAACACTGCCCTCAAGACTGATTTGTAATAATTTTTGAGCTTCCACAGCAAATTCCATTGGCAACTTATTAAGTACTTCCTTGGCATAACCATTTACGATCAGACCGATGGCTTCTTCCGTCCCAATGCCCCTTTGATTACAGTAAAAAATCTGATCTTCACTGATCTTGGACGTGGTGGCCTCATGTTCTACAATGGATGTGTTGTTTTTTATATCCATGTAAGGGAAGGTGTGAGCCCCACACTTATCTCCAAGAAGTAAGGAGTCACATTGAGAGAAATTCCGGGCACCGGATGCCCTTTTTCCAACCCTGACCAATCCACGGTAGCTGTTTTGACTTCGGCCTGCAGATATCCCTTTTGAGATGATGGTACTTTTCGTATTCTTCCCAAGGTGGATCATCTTTGTTCCGGTATCTGCCTGTTGGAAGTTGTTGGTTACCGCAACGGAATAGAATTCACTGATGGAATTGTCGCCCATCAAAATGGTGCTGGGATACTTCCAGGTGACTGCAGATCCTGTTTCTACCTGCGTCCATGAGATTTTTGAATTTGCGCCTTTGCACAGGCCACGTTTCGTTACAAAATTATAGATGCCGCCTTTGCCATCCTTATCTCCCGGATACCAGTTTTGTACGGTGCTGTATTTTACTTCAGCGCCTTCCATTGCCACAATCTCAACGATGGCAGCATGTAACTGGTTTTCGTCACGCATGGGTGCTGTACATCCTTCCAGATAACTCACATAACTTTCATCGTCTGCAACAACAAGGGTGCGTTCAAACTGACCCGTATTGGCTGCATTAATCCTGAAGTAAGTTGACAGTTCCATGGGGCAACGCACCCCTTTGGGGATATAAACAAATGAACCATCACTGAAAACAGCGGAGTTCAACGCCGCAAAGTAGTTGTCAGCCGAAGGCACAACCGAACCCATGTACCTTTTTACAAGATCAGGGTGGTCCTGCACTGCCTCCGAAAAAGAACAAAAGATTACGCCCATTTCCGAAAGTGTTTCTTTAAAGGTAGTCTTAACAGATACACTGTCAATTACGGCATCAACTGCGACGCCAGAAAGAATCTTCTGCTCTTCAAGCGGGATGCCTAATTTATTGAATGTTGCCAGTAAGTCCGGATCAACCTCGTCAAGACTGTTCAACTTTGCTTTTTGTTTTGGTGCTGAATAGTAAATGATGTCCTGATAATCGATCTTTGGGATCTTGAG
>JBFHER010000332.1:0-4277 GCA_041584055.1 Bacteroidales bacterium | reverse complement strand
TTAATGGATGGCGAAACTGTGATCGAAGAAAATCCCGATTGCGACTATCTTACAAAAAGAATTACTGAACGTGCGGTTCATTTTATTGAGGAGAACAAGGACGAACCATTTTTTCTTTACCTGCCACATCCTGCTCCGCATCGCCCAATTTATATGTCGCCTGAATTTCGGAAAAATGCTCCAGATTCATTAAAAGCCATTTTGGAGAAAGAGGATGGTTCCATTGATTATAAAACACGCGATAAACTGTACAAATATGCCATTAACGAAATCGATTGGTCGGTGGGGCAAATACGCGAAGCATTGAAAAATGCGGAAATTGACGAGAATACCCTGGTGGTTTTTACATCGGATAACGGCCCCATGGCAGGAAGTGCAAAACCGTTGAGGGGTAAAAAAGGAAGTCGTTATGAAGGTGGTGTGCGCGAACCTGCCGTCATGTGCTGGCCAGGAAAAATACCTGCAGGACAGGTGAACGATGCGTTACTGAGTGCAATGGATCTGCTGCCCACCTTTGCCTTACTGGCAGGCGCAAAAATTCCTGACGACCGTGTCATTGATGGCAAAAACATCTGGCCGGTGCTGGTGAACAATGAGAGCAGTCCACACAAGGCATTTTTCTATCATGAGAATTCAGAACTAAAGGCTGTGCGTTCCGGGAAATGGAAGCTGCATGTTAATGGAAAGAAGCCCATGGCCTTGTACAATCTGGAAGATGATATTTCAGAATCAAACAACGTATTGGAGGGTAACCAGGATATCGTGGATCAACTTTGGATGTATATTCATGATTTTCAGGAAGACATTCAGAACAACAATCGCCCGGCGGCTTTTGCAGATGATCCAAAACCATTATCAAAAAGTATGAAATAATGAAAAAAATTAAATTATTATCTTCACTCACAACGTTGCTGCTTGTACTTTTTTGTATCAGTTGTGCAACTGAAAACAAAGCAGGTTTACCCAATATCGTTTTAATCAACGCCGACGATCTGGGCTATGGCGACCTGAGTTGTTATGGCGCAACCTTGGTGCATACCCCAAACATCGACCGTTTGGCTTCGGAAGGGGTATCGTTTACTGATGCACACGCAGCATCTGCTGTCTGTTCGCCATCTCGCTATGGTCTTATCACCGGGACATATCCTTTAAGGCGCAATTACTGGGGCGCAATCGATGGGCTAAATCAGGGTTTAACCATCGATACGAATCAGGTAACCATTGCCAGCGTTTTGAAAGATGCAGGTTATTCCACGGCATGTGTTGGAAAATGGCATCTGGGTATTGGCGTGGACAAACCCGATTATAACAAACCCCTAAAGCCGGGGCCTCTTGAACTGGGATTCGATTATGCCTATTATATACCTATGGTGAACAGTGGTCCTCCTTTTGTGTATGTCGAAAATCACTGGGTTGATGGATATGATCCTACAGATCCCTTTGTTCTGGGAGAAAAATCCGTTACACAGAAATGGCCCGCTAAGGGGGGATATAACGCAATCGGTGGTGCAGAGAAAGCACATTTGCTTTATGAAGATGAAAAAGTGGGAACACATTTAAAAGAGAAGGCCATTGCCTGGATGAGAAAAATGGATGCAAACAATGAAGATAAACCGTTCTTTCTTTACCTGGCCACAACCAATATTCACCACCCCTTTACACCGGCACCGCAGTTTAAAGGCACAAGTGAATGTGGCCGTTATGGTGATTTTATTCACGAACTTGATTGGATTGTTGGAGAGGTAGTGACGGCACTGGAAGAAATGGGTGAGGCTGAAAATACTCTGGTTATTTTTACCAGCGACAATGGAGGGATGTTTAACAATGGTGGACAGGATGCATGGAAAGCAGGACATAAACAAAACGGGGAATTACTGGGCTTCAAATTTGGAGCCTGGGAAGGGGGGCATCGTGTCCCTTTCATTGCAAAATGGCCTGGGAAAATAGCTGAGAACAGCACATCCAACCACTTATTTAGTCAAATCGATTTATTAGCCACTTTTGCATCCCTCGTAAATAAACCTTTAACAAAAGAGGAATGCCCCGATGGCATCAATCAGTTGTCGGAATTAATGGGAGAAACAACAGCACCATTGCGCGAGCTGTTAATGATAACACCCAACTGTCCAAGCCACCTGGTGGTTCGGAAAGGTGAATGGGTTTATATTCCGGCTCAGGATGCAGGTGGGTTTCAAAGCACCGAGATTGGTTCGCACTCGTTTGGAGGAGCAGCTACAACAAAATTAACAAAACAGGTAAACAGTGAAATTGTAGACGGAAAGATAAAACCAGATGCTCAGCCTGCTCAGTTGTACAATGTGAAAGAAGACCTTTATCAAACAGTTAATGTTTATGCACAATACCCTGAGATCGTGAAAGAGTTGGATGTTATTTTAAAAAGCTATCGAGAAGAAATAGGACCTTACCCGGAATTGGGATGGATACACAAAAAAGTACTCGAAAATAAAATAAAGCAGCAGGAAGCTTCAAAATAGATCAATTTTATGAAAAAGAAGCATTTCTTATTGATAACGACAATTATTTTCATGGTGATAAAAACATCATTTGTGCTTGCGCAGAATGTGACACAATGGAGAGGCTCCGAAAGAAATGGGGCATACCTTGAAAAAGAATTATTAAACGATTGGCCTGTAACGGGTCCGGAAATGCTCTGGTCGTTTGAAGGCTTGCATCCTGGGTATTCGTCCTTGTGTATTGTTGATAATGTTATTTATACTACCGGCAAGAAGGATAGCATGGACGTGTGCATTGCACTTGAATTAAAAGGGAAAATTTTATGGGAAACGGAATACGGTAGGGCATGGAATGGCTCCTTTCCTGATGCGCGTTGTACACCAACGTACAACAATGGGAAACTGTACCTGTCAAGTGGTTATGGTGATGTTGCATGCATTGATGCCAAAACAGGCGCCCTTGTGTGGCAAATCAAAGGCATGGAGAAATGGGATATCAGGTTTTGGACATGGGGATGCGCAGAGTCACTCATCGTGCTTGAAGATATGGTCATTTTTAATCCCATTGGAAATAAAACAACTACAGTTGCACTTAACAAGGAAGACGGAGAGGTAATATGGGAAAGTGAAAGCATTCATGATTCAATGGCCTATGTGTCTCCCGTGGTGGTTGAGCATGCAAATAAGAAAATAATGGTGAACGTTTCTGCCTCTAATATCTATGGCGTTGATTTACAGGACGGCGAAATTGTTTGGATCTTCAATTATTATGATCTTTACACGGGAAAGTCTAAGAATGCAGACTTTCCAATTAGCAATTGCAATTCGCCGCTGGTACATGATAACCGCATTTATGTCACAAGTGGTTATGATCATTGCGGTGTTATGCTGGCATTGAAACATGGAGGAACGGCCGTTGAACAGGTATGGACGGATACCATTATGGATACACACATGGGTGGGGTGGTTAAGGTCGGTGATTACCTCTATGGCTCGAATTGGATTAACAATGCGAAAGGCAATTGGGTTTGTCTGGATTGGAACACCGGTGCGGTACAATGGGAAGAAACCTGGAACTCTAAAGGGTGCATCATTGCAGTGAATGATAAGCTCATTTTGTACGATGAAAAACGGGGGGAAGTTGCTTTAACAGAAGCAAGTCCTGAATATTTTAAACTCCTTGGATCGTTTAAAGTCCCGCTTGGGAAAGGGAGACATTGGTCTTGTCCTGTCGTCCAAAACGGCGTCCTTTATATAAGGCATAATAACGCTTTAATGGCATATAGAATAACGAATGATAATTAAAAATTGGCAACAGATGGGATTGAATTCGAAAACAAAAACAACCACCAAAAGCCCCTTTGGTCTTTTGACGCTTCTTCTTTTTGTTGGACTGGTGGCAAATGCTCAGCAACAAACAGTTGACTGGCCGGTATTAAAAACCTATGATCAGGCACATATTCAAAAAATAAAAATGCCGGTGGGCGGCATTGGAACGGGAACCATTTCTCTTACAGGGCGTGGGTCTTTAGAGGACTGGGAGATCATGAACCGTCCTGCCAAAGGTTTTAATCCCACCCTCGAAAACAGAGGTCCGGTAAAACAAAAAGGGCCATTTTTTGCCATTTATGTAAAAGATGGCAATGGCGTTACACAGACCCGTTTGCTTGAAGGTCCACCGGATGAGGCCTACTTCGAGGGGCCATGGGGGGCCACATCAAACCAACATGGCTTACCACGCTTTGCGCACGCAAGCTTTAAAACGGCCTACCCTTTTGGTCAGGTGTTTTTAAACGATAAAAG
>JBFHER010000331.1:0-4368 GCA_041584055.1 Bacteroidales bacterium | reverse complement strand
AAGGTCAGTGGCAACGGTTCTTCCATTGGACGTGTAAACTTCAAAGGTTCCATTTTCTGATGCCGCTAATTTGCCTTTGAAATTCGCCAGTGTTTCATTGTCCGGCAATCCTTTTATTACGCCTGAAGATTGCGAGATCGTGTAGGCATTCGATGTGATTTCTGCAATTGCACTCGGAGGTACTTCCGCCGAGGGTTGAAACCAGTTGATATTAAAACCGCCTTCTTTACATACAAATACCACATCGTAAATTCCCGTGATGGGTCCAATGCCAACACTTGCGGTTTCCCATGTTTGATTTCCGCCGGTAAGCGGAACTAATATCGTCCCCAGCAAGGTTCCGGTGTTACTTCCTAAGCGCACCTCAATGCTTGTCCCTTCACTCAATGTGGCTACTCTGGCGTCAAAACTATTTACATCATCCAGTTTAACATCTTTGAACATAAACCAATGTCCGTTTTTTATCCATCCCGCATTTAGACCACCTCCAACATCCTGACAATTCTCTGTTCTGAGGCTATTGGTATCATCGCAATCTTCAACCTCTAATCTTGCAAAAGGATCGAAATGTAAGATATTTATATCCGAAACTGTGTATGCTTTTGTAGCGTTTGAGATACTTGACTCAACAATAAGCTCCAACATATCTCCTGGTAGTTTTTCGGCAAAAACAACTTTTTCAACTATAAAACCGGTATTCTCAGAGATGGGAATCTTCTCTCCACCATCTAATTTGTAATATACATTTAAATAGTCGCTGGCCTGTAAAGCACCCGTACTTTTAATGCTCAGGAAAATACTGATGTTATTCTCGCACGAAATATCCATCAAACCAGAACGCCATGTAAAAGCCTCATCATTTATGGTAAAGCCATCGTGCGTAAACGGGAAATTACAGGGCCTCACATTTTGATTTGCGTTAAGTTGCATCCAGTTGATATTCCAACCTGCAGAATTTGAAGTTAAACGCAGGGTTTGAATTCCTGCCTTGAGATAAATGGGTGTTACAGAACTGATGGTATTCCAAGTCTGTGTTCCTCCGGTAGCTTCAAAACCGACCTGTTCCATATCTTCTCCATCAAGGCTAAGTGTAAAATTTCCGGCAGCCGATTCACTTGCCACACGAAAGTCAAGGAAGTATGTGGCAGTGAAAGGAACATTTACTTCATATTCCACCCAATCTGTTGCATCGAAAGAAGTCAGGTTGGAACCTCCCGAAACATCTGTAGTGCTTTCAACAGCAAGGCCTTCCATCGCAGTATAATCTTCGGCTTCGATACGCAATGTGTCGTAAACGTTGATATTATATATTTCTTCCGTTGTGTAGCCACACGCGTTTGTGCGCTTTACCACATACGATCCGGACTGATTTCTTAGCATCTCAGGTAAAGTAATAATTCTTGCATCAGATGTAAAATCATTGGGACCAACCCAGCTCCAGGTTCCGCCCAGGGCGGGCTCCGGACTCAAGCAAATTGTTTTTCCCGGTAAAATATTGATTTCTGTATTTATCTCCCTTCCTAAGGGCTCACCCAGTTCATTAATTATTTCTGCATAAGGAATAACGGGAACAACGCTGCATTCAAGCTTTAATTGCATCCAGTTTATTTTCCAGGCGGCAGAATTGGCTGTAAGCCTGATTGTTTGAAGTCCCTCCTGCAGGAATAGTGTTGTATCGGAACTTTGAGTGACCCAATTTTGACCACCACCTGTTGCTGGAAAACTTTGCTGGTAAAGACGACCGTCAATACTGAGCGTAAATAGGCCATCTGTCGATTCACTTGCAACCCTATAAAAAATGGCATAATTCCCTGTTTGCGGCACATTGATTTCATATTCCATCCAATCGTTTACATCAAGGGATGTAATATCTGAACCGCCATCAACATCTGTGGTTGTTTCAGCAACAATGCCACTCATGTTTTTATAATCTTCTGCCTGAATAACTTCAGGCTCAGGAGCTCCATTGCTGGTTATTTTCACATTGGAAAAAACAGAAGTATTTAAATTTGAATTGTCATTTGAACTGACACCCAGACCGATGTAGTAATCATCCGGCATGGTAAAGATTGTCCCTTGCATAGGAGCCCAGGCAATTCCATTTGGTGACACATAACCGGTTACACGGTTTCCTTTTCGCTCCACTTTTAACCACATGGGTTCTACTGCAAGCGGAAAGCTTTGGCTGCCACTTCCATCTGCTGCGTCAAAACCACTGGAAGCAAGTTTGGCTGCCCCAGGTGAAGGCGTTAAAGCCACTGAAAGCGATTTTGAATTGCTTGCTAAAGACGAGCGAATGACAACGGCAGCTTTGGCCGACGCATCTGTATTTTCTATGGCATTGACTTTTGCTATAAGGGCGCCATCGCCACTTATTTTCTTATAGGCATAGTGAAAGGCGTCGGATGAGCCATCGATGCTGTTCCCCGCTCCTTCTACAATCCATGTATTGTTGTTGTAATTGCTCGATCCGGCCAGGCCTACTGACCCTACATCAATACCGGTGAATGACGTAACGTCAAGGTTGGTAGGATTCTCCCGGGGATCTTCGATGGTGCTTGCAGTCGACATATAAGCAGCGTCCTTTCGATGCAGGAAAGTTTCCTCATTGTAAGCCAGCCCATCGCGGTACGCTTCGGTGTAAGGAGCTGTTAACCCTTTCCTTACAACATAGGCTCCATAAATCATTTCGAGTGTTGCGAGCATGGATTGCCTGTCCGCCCCTCTGCCATCTTCTGACACTGCGGTATAATACCCATAGCAGGTGCCGTGATCAACCCAGTCCACATCCTCACCTAAATTGAATTTACTCCAATACTCGTTACACTTTAGCAGGCGATTTTCGAGTACCCCATATAAATCAACGCCCTGTGCCCATGCAACCTCACAAACAGTTGCCAGGTTGCCGTTCATGGGTCCTGAATGACCCTGATCGCGGCCCATATCTCCGTTCTGACCATTGGGCAGGGTGTTTGATATACCTCCACAGGGATCATTCAAAAAGGCATCGATGCATTGATTGAACCTTAGTGTGTCGTTGCAGAATACGGCCACACGTATAGCTCCCATCAGGTTGTTGGCACCCTGATTCGCAGAACGCAGTGGATTGGGTACGTTGAACTGCGGCCACATCACATTCAGAAAATAATCTTCGCAATGCCTTGTATTCTCTTCCGTCCACCCAGGATAGGTATGCCTGAGGATTTCAGCACCCATCACATAATTTCCACCTCGCCAGGAAGCATGCAAATGGATGGACGTACCCCCCCAGGTAGTATGCGTTGTTGCCCAGGCATCCAGTATAGAGATGGCTTTTTCGGCATGGGCGCTGTTGCCTGTAAAATACCATTGAAGTGCATGATACAATACTGCATAACCATCATCAATATATTCTTGCTGGTTTGTGCTCGGCTTGTTGTAAACACCTTCAAAAGGGCCTTGCATTTCGTAGTCTAATGAAGCTTCATTGCTATTGACAATTAAATTCCACCCTACTGACCAGGGATACACCGTGCGGTTGGCCTTCATCTGTTCCAGATCGTTTATGGTCCATGGGTTACCCGGATGAACAAAGTTATGTGCCCTTACATTGTTTACACTCACCATGGATGTAAACACCAGGCATAATATCAATCTTATTGAAGTCTTCATGCTGATAATAATAATTAATTCGCTACAATTTTATTTAAAACTTACATTCTTTACAAACGCATTGATTGTTACCTGATCCCTGGTTACCTTTTTGCCATCAAGAACAACATTGTCGAACACCACGCCATCTACAATATGTGTTTCATCGTAACCGATTAACTCCATGCTTGCGTGGTCCTTGATTATATAGGGTTTCCAGTCTGAACCATCCTGAAAACCGGTAAGGCTTGTATCGATGGGCGCAGAGCTTGCGTAAATGTCTTTAAACAACACATTTTTGATATGGCCACGTTCCGGTGTTTTAGTCCAACGTGTTGAACCTATCCAGCAGGATATAAGCCGGCGTGCTTCCTCAACGCGAATGTTTTGAAATGTGACATCACTCACCACAGCAGAGTCGCAATGATAAATGCGCAGTGCGGTTTCACGACCTACATCATGTATTACATCCATGTCTTCAAAAAGCACATTGCTGATATTTTCCCGTATTTCAGCACCAATGCTAACCGCATGAGCCAGTTCGTTCCACAGCACGCAATTGCGGGCATGAATATTTTTGGCTTCGCCCTGTCCTGTTCGTGTTTTAACAACAATCAGGTCGTCAAGCGTACGCAAAAAGCAGTTTTCAACCAACACATCCTCACTGCTCGAAATATCCACACCATCCGCATTTCCACGCCAACCAATTATTTTAATGTTATCAACATGAACATTTTT
>JBFHER010000330.1:0-4376 GCA_041584055.1 Bacteroidales bacterium | reverse complement strand
ACGGTACGAACTGGTTTTTTCATGATTTCTGAGTTTTGTTGGTTAAAAATCTGTTTGCCGGCAAATTTTAAATACAGTCATAAGACGCATTAAAATCCAAATGGTTACACAACAAAGTCGTTTTAACGTTTTTTTAACTACGGGCAATTGTGCAGTGATAAAATGAAAGATGTAACGTTTAGGGGGGATTTTTTTTTCCAGGGTCAGCAGGGTGCCCAGATCCACCTGGAAACGAGCTAAGCACCCGTCGATTTCTAGCATCTGAACACTGGCTTCCACAAAAAAAAACACGCCCCATATGGGACGTGCCTGATTGTGTTTATTGGTTTTGCTATGAAAGGTATTTTAGAACCGGCAGGCACTGACCTGTGACTTGCCGGTTTCTAAGACTGTCCAATGAGTTAGATGATCTCAATACTTCGTTTAACAAAGCGGTTCAGATCCTCACCTTTCAGCATATTATTTGACAGAAGCGCAAGATCAATGAGTTGTCTCACCATTTTGTTCTTTTTGCCATATTCTGAAAGGATGGTTTCTTTTTTATCTGTTAAATCTTTTATTTTTGAAGATATATCTGTAAGCTCTTCTTTTTCCTGAACAGATACTTCTTCATCTTTCTTTCCTTCTTTGGCTTTTTCAAGCTCATCCTGACGCTTGGTCAGGGTTGAAAGTTTGCTTTTGATGCCTTGCAAATCTCCACTTACAGCTGCATCCATGTCTGACACGATGCGTTCAACCAAAGGATGGTTCCCATTAATTACAAGATTGTAGCTTTGAGGCATGGATCCGTAAAAGTCCATTCCACCTTGCATTTCAGACATTTCCTTCATGCGGCGCATGAATTCATTTTGTGTGATCATTACCGGACTATCGGCAACTCCCATACCTTCAAAAGAGACAATGAAATTTGTGTTTGAACTATCTGGCAATTGTCCTCTGAACACGGGGGTCAGATCTTTTTGTTGTTCGCTGTTTAATTTGAGCTCGACTTTTTCATCCTTTGGAATCAGCTTGTCAATCACATCTGCATCCACACGCACAAAACGTGTGTCTTTAAATTTGGTTTCAAGATGATTTACAAAATGAGTATCCAGTTGACCGTCCATCAATAAAACATCGTAACCTTTGTTTTGTGCTGCTTCAATAAAGGAGTACTGTGCTTCTTTATCGGTTGTATACAGATATACAAGTTGCTTGTCCTTATCCGTTTGATTTTCTTTAATGATGGTTTGGTATTCCTCGAAAGTGAAACATTTGTTTTCAACATTTTTCAGAAGGGCAAATTTTTCAGCTTTGTCGTAGAATTTTTCTTCTGTAAGCATTCCATATTGAATGAAAACACGAAGATCATCCCATTTCTCCTCAAATTGTGTCCTGTTGTTTTTAAAAATCTCACTTAACCTGTCAGCTACCTTTTTTGTAATATGGCCACTAATCTTCTTCACATTACCATCACTTTGCAGGTACGACCTTGAAACATTCAATGGAATGTCGGGAGAATCAATTACACCATGTAGCAATGTTAAGAAATCAGGAACGATGCCCTCAACACTATCGGTCACAAAAACCTGGTTGCAATACAATTGTATTTTATTCTTTTGAATTTCAAGGTTCTTTTTTAGTTTTGGGAAGTAAAGAATACCTGTGAGATTGAAGGGATAGTCAACATTTAAGTGGATGTTAAACAAAGGATCATCACTCATGGGATAAAGATCTTTGTAGAATTTATTGTAATCCTCATCCTTTAAATCTGCCGGTTTCTTAGTCCATGCAGGTTTTGTGTCGTTGATAATGTTTGGTTCTCCAGTTTCAACTTCTTTTCCGTCTTTCCATTCTTTTTTCTCTCCAAAAGCAATCTCTACAGGAAGGAACTTGCAATATTTCTTAAGTAAGGATGCAACTTTTTGCTCTTCAAGAAATTCCTTGTTTTCATCATCAATGTACATGATGATGTCAGTACCTCTCTTCGCCCTTTTACCATCCTGAATTGAATATTCCGGGCTGCCGTCACACGACCATTTAACCGATGTTGCGTTTTCTTTGTAAGAGAGTGAAACGATTTCAACCTTTTTTGAAACCATAAAGGACGAATAGAAACCTAAACCAAAATGTCCGATGATGGCATTTGTATCATCTTTGTATTTTTCCAGGAACTCTTCAGCACCTGAGAATGCAATCTGGTTAATGTATTTCTCAATGTCTTCAGCAGTTAATCCAATACCAGCATCAGAAACGGTTAATGTCCCTTTCTTCTTATTTATGCTGATGTTGATTTTCATATCACCCAGTTCACCTTTAAACTCACCTAACGACGAAAGGGTTTTCAACTTCTGGGTTGCATCCACTGCATTTGAAACAATTTCTCGTAAGAAAATCTCGTGATCACTGTAAAGAAATTTTTTGATGATTGGAAAGATATTATCCGACGTTACACCAATTTTTCCTTTTTGCTTATCCATTGTATATAAATTTTAGTTTCAATTTCGGCACTTGCTATTCAAAGAGAGTGCCAATTAAGAAAACTGACAATTCGACATTTTATACAGTGACAATCGGTCCATTTATATGCGGGTAGCATGAAGATTTGTCCATTTATAATTTATCATACCTCTTGTGCCAAACGACGAATAACAATGAAATAATTTTGATTATTCAAATGAATATCGCATATATTTGCAAAAAAGAAACAAAGTAAATGTCAAACGACTGGAAAGAAAGGCTTGGAATGGTGTATTCGACCGACCCAAACTACAATTATGAGTCGCAGGAAGAATCTGAGGATACATTGCCACCGCAACAACAAAACCTTAAGGTCTTCCTCGATCGAAAAAAAAGAAAAGGGAAATCAGTAACGCTTGTTACCGGATTTGTTGGAAATGATGACGACTTGAAGGAATTGGGAAAAATACTGAAATCCAAATGTGGTGTTGGTGGCACAGTAAAGGATGGTGAGATAATGATCCAGGGCGATTTCTGTAATCGTGTCATCGAACTCCTGAAAGCTGAAAATTACAAAGTGAAGCGAGCGGGAGGATAATGCAGCGAATTAAATTACCATATATTCATTTAAATTAATCATGAGCATTAAACAAAAAACCATTTTAGTTGGGAAAGGACTTGAAAGACTTAAGTTCGGAATGAACTTTGACGAAGTAAAGTCAATTTTAGGAAAAGCAGATGAAGTTGAGCGTTTTTCCTACACAGATTCTGATGAAGATTTAGCAGAGTCCTGGCATTATGATGAGTTGGGATTAAGTTTATCCTTTGATGAGGCGCAAGACTGGCGTTTGGTAAACATGGCCATTTCAACAAATGACTATGAACTGAATGGGGTTAAACTGATTGACCTTGATTTGGAACAAGTTATCGACATCCTGGAAGGCTGGGATCTCGGAGAAATGGAATATGAAGATCTTTCCTCTAAAGAAGAAGGAAAGGCCAAACTCATTTCCATTGATAAATCAAGCATGAATTTTTGGTTTGAGGAAAACGAATTGTCAGAAATACAGTGGGGGCCTATCTATAAGAAAGATCAGGTGATTTGGCCCGATTGATTCGGCAGGCTCATCAAACGGATGAGGTTTCGTTTGGTGCTTGTTGTGATTGAAAACACAGGCAGAAATTTAAATAGAGAGAAGGTGAATAATTTGCCTTCTCTTTTTTTTATTGTGAAATTTGTAGTTGGTACTGCAGATTGTGGATGAGAAAATAATGACAAGGACTTTGTGATTGATAAAGAACAGTTTATTAAAAAAACAAATTTAAGTGAGGCCATATATTAACATACACGCTCATCATAGGTTCAAAGATGACGGCAGTTTTACCCTCATTAACTTTCTGGTTGGTCAGGATCAAACGCTTCCAAAAGGTCTGTTTTCAGCAGGCATTCACCCATGGTTTGTAACTGATTTGGCCCATCAACAGGCGTTGATGATGCAACTTGGGAAGCGACAGGAATGCCTTGCTATCGGAGAATGTGGACTGGATAAATTTCGTGGGCCTGATTTGAAAGAACAGCTACGTCTTTTTGAATGGCACATCCAACTGAGTGAAACATTAAAAAAGCCACTGATCATCCATTGTGTAAAATCTTTTGATGCACTTCTGCGACTCCACAGGGATTTAAATCCCACGAGCCTTTGGATTTTACATGGATATCAGGGAAAACCGGAACTGACCAGGCAATTGGTGTCAACCGGCATCTGTTTATCCTATGGTGCATCTCTATTGGATGAACATAAAAGTTCTGTCAAGGACAGTTTGAAAGAAACCCCGCTTGATCAACTTTATCTGGAAACAGATGAGTGGGAAGGAGATATTGCTGCGATTTACAGAAAGGCAGCGGAAATAAGAGGCATGGGTGAGTCAAACCTTGT
>JBFHER010000329.1:0-4401 GCA_041584055.1 Bacteroidales bacterium | reverse complement strand
GGCTTTTTTGCCATCCACATAAACAGCAAACTGATTTCCTGTTACACTCATGTTTAACACAATTTCATATTTTCCTTTCATGATTCTGGGTGTCGTAAACTCAATCCACCAAAAACCTAGCATGTTTAATGCGCCTAAGTTTCCTCCATAGCCATCTGTATTGTTCCCCTTGATCCATCCGGGGTTACTACTTCCCTTGTAATAGTACTGCAGGTAATCTCCCTGATAAACAATGTTTTTAAAATGGATACTGTTCCCATTCTCATCTTTGGTATCATCCCACTTTTTAAAATAATTCACATACCAATCACCGGATGTAATCTCCAGATGATCAAAAACATTCCAAAGAACATTAACAGGAGTAGGTAAGGGCGGCACCAATAAATCATCGATGGCGTGCAAAGCCCCATTTTTACAGGGATAGTTACTCTCAGGCACATTGAAGCCCACGTAATCCGTACGATCGAGCGGATTTTGATTCAATTTATAATCATCAGATGCCACAAGACTAAGGTGGTTCTCCTGAGAAATCACAGGGAAGGTGCTTGTATACAATGGAAAATCCGATA
This sequence comes from Bacteroidales bacterium, assembly GCA_041584055.1. Taxonomy (GTDB): domain Bacteria; phylum Bacteroidota; class Bacteroidia; order Bacteroidales; family UBA5342; genus JBFHER01. Next base: position 3,832 of record JBFHER010000329.1, on the reverse strand, counting down.
AATAGTAAGTCCCCGTCATGCAGTGATAAACCATGAACTGATAAAATGGATTATTCGCTGATTTCACGTTTGCGACATCATCAGTGAAGTATGCCACAAGCTCATTGACATTTGTGATCCCGTATCGGTTAAAAATAGAATCGGGAACAGCATATATTGTATACCGGTTACGAGCCACAAGATTACCATAGTCGAACTTAATCATATCCAGGGTATCACTTAAACCTGCCATGTCCAATCCTTCTACAAAAAGAGAAAACTCTGACAATCCTTTCATGGTTTGATATACACTTTTATCGATGATTGGAATCGTTTTATCAATTACATTGATGTAGCCGTTAGACAAAGGCACATCTCTATCAGTGATGATTGCCTTTTTGTTTAACCTGATCTCAGTACCTACAAAATCACTTACGATGTAATCTCCCAACACGTTAGTTTCACGTAGAGCACCCAGGCCAATCTCTGCTGTAAGAATGGAGGTTCCAATGATGTGATTGTATACAAAATCATACACCAAACTGGTATCTCTTTGCCAGAATTCGTCTAAGGAATTGACCCCAATCTCATCATACATCTCTTTAACAGCATCATTGGTTGGCAGGAACAAGGTAAACGGTCCCCTTGTATTCAACAAACTGTACAATCTCGTCCGTTCCAGCATGTTTCCGAATTCAGAGAATTCGTCGTATTCCTGTACATATTCCGTCATCACCATGTATTTGGTATCAACCCCCCAATTGGTAACCGGGTCGTTACATCCAACTGCACTGATGATTAAAACAAGCAGTAACGTTAGCCTGGAAAAACCCATGCTTATACTATTTAACTTATAATTTCCCATTTTCTTAATATTTATCATAAAACGGATTTTGAACTAAATTTGGGTTGTAAAGAATATCCGATTCCGGGATCGGTAAATAATAACCATCATGATCGTAAACGTAGGCCTCTAAAATGGCTTTTTGCTTAACATTTACACCTGCCAGAAGCATATTTGCAACCATATCTTTATATTCGGTTGAATAATCATAACGTTTGGCAAATCGCAATACGTCGAACCATCGTTTCCCTTCAGTTAAAAACTCCCTGGCTCTTTCATTTAAAATTTCGGCTCTTAGTTCCATGGTGCCACTTACACTCACATGGGTTAAACCAGCACGTTCTTTCGTCATACTCAACAGCGAATCCACTTCTACATCAGCACCACCGATTTCATTGAGTGCTTCTGCTTTAATTAAAAGAATATCTGCGAAACGGTAATAAATAAAATTGGCATCCTCCTCGCTTGAAGTACGCTGAATTCCGGATTTAATATTGATTGCCCGGTACTTATTAATGGGATTCGGCGCATTACTTGCGGAGCAGGTTCTAACGTCACCGAAACCTGAAAATAATTCTGAGATCTTATCCACCTCAGGGACAAGCTGAGCCGCCCCGGTTACAGGAATCAATGAAGCATAAATTGGATTTCTTTCTTCATCTGTTGCTTCGTCAAACTGAATTTCGAAGATACTTTCAGAAGGTGAATTCCCTGGATAATACAAGTTAAACCAGCTATCGGGAGATTCAAGACTATAACCACCTTCATCGATAATTGCATTACAGTAAACAAGTGCAGAGTCATATTCTTCGTCCCACAAGTATATATCAGCCAATAAAGCCATGATGGCATATTTGTTAGCCCTTCCTTTGATGGCAGGGTCATCGGATGCCATATCCTTTGCTATTTTTAGGTCTTTTTTCAAAAAGTCAAGGACCTCTTTTTCCGTACTCTTTGGTATAAAAATACTAGAGGTATCAGAAATTGAAGCGTTTTTCATCAATGGTACATCCCGCCATAATCTCACCAGGTAAAAGTGATTCAATGCCCTTACGAACTTGGCTTCCGCATCTACCTGATTCATCAACTCTTCTGTAAATGTTGCATCCTTGCCGTACACTTCTTTGTTGTAGTACATTAAGGTATTTGCCAGGTTGATTGTTTTGTAATAATTAGACCAATCCACCGCACCATTGGATGATGATATATTACTTTCTGCGATGCGTTGATAGTTCGCAAAATTTGAACCCATGGTGTACATATCTGCCCTTAATTCACCCCAGATTAAATTTTCGACTGTAGAAGCCTGCAGGGAATTATACATGGCCGCCAATGCAGCATTCACATCTTCTGTTGTTTTCCAGAAATTATCTTTCAGCAGTTTCCCTTCGGGTTCAACCGTTAACCAATCCTGACATGATGTGAAGGTAATTGCCATCAACAAGATTGCCGGAATAGCTTTTATTTTTATTCTCATCTTCATTTTTGTTCGCATTAAAATTTAACGTTCAGACCGAAAATCACTCTTTGGCTCGGTGGTGTTCTACTCACATCTTTTGGTAGGCTACTAGGTTTGGATGGAAGACCCACATCAGGATCCTGTCCCGAATAATTGGTCCATGTCGCTAAATTATAGCCTGTTACATATAATCTGGCATCTGTGATACCAATTCCAATTTGTTTTAATAAGTTTCTTGAGAAGTTATAGCTCAACGATACAGTTTTTAATCTCAGGTAATCACCATCTTCAACAAACCTGCTTGAACCTAACCAGTTGTAACCAGTGTTGTACAAAGGTCTTGGAATGTCAGTAAAACGAGCATCTCCTTCAGTTCTCCAATATGCAAGGGTGGCAGCGCTTTGGTTGTTGTAGCCATACATATTTTCTGTATCCATACGGGTTTGGTTAATGATCTGGTGTCCAACTTTAAAGTTAAACAAGGAGTTCAGTGTAAATCCCTTATAATAAATCCGGGCACCAAAACCTCCCATTAAATCAGGGTTTAAGTCTCCTAAATAAACAAGGTCTAATTCATCAATCTTACCGTCATGGTTCACATCTTCATATTTGGCATCTCCTGCTTCAAACACATAACCGGAACCGTTCCCCATAATCATCTCCAGGGGCGAATTGTTATTTAATCCATATACAGGATTTCCATCTTCATCCGTCACCACAGCATCTGCATCACTGTCGTATACACCCAAATAATTATAGCCAAAGAAACCACCCAGGGCTTTACCCGGCTCGATACTGATTTTATAATCACCGTTATCCAACACATCACCATATTCAAATGAATAATTCTCAGGCATTGAAAGCACCATGTTGCTGTTATGAGAGAAGTTGAAATTTATGTTAATCGTAAAATCCTTTTTACGAAGCACTGTATAGTCAACAAAAGCCTCGTAACCAACATTCTGCATAGATCCCTCGTTTGTTTTAATGCTGCCGAAACCACTGGAAGAAGGAATGCTTAAGGTTGGAATATACAAGTCGTGTGTTGTTTTCTTGTAATAGTCCAGTTCCACATTCAAGCGGTTATTAAAAGCATAAAACGATATCCCCGGGTTAATTTGCTCAAGTGTTTCCCACATCAAGCTTGTGTACTCAAGGGCATTTGGCTGCACGCCCTGCATGCCCATGTAACTTAATCCTGAACTTGAATCATAAGTATTCCAGTAAGGGTAATTATCGCTTGGCCCGTTACCAGACTCACCCCAACTCAACCTGATCCTGAAGTCATCAATCCATTTCGTCTCACTTAAAAATGATTCTTTGTTTATCCGCCATGCCCCTGAGATGGTTGGGAAGAATCCCCAGCGTGTCTCAGCACTGTAACGACTAATTCCTTCGTATTTAGCACCGGCAGAAAGGAGGTATTTGTCCTTGTACTTATAGTAAGCCATTGCAAACAAACCTGCCGATCTAAACTCCGAATAATTCTCAGATAGACTCACAATATTTTTATCGCCAACCGGATTTTCAAATGCTTCCGAAGCACTTTT
>JBFHER010000328.1:0-4409 GCA_041584055.1 Bacteroidales bacterium | reverse complement strand
TGTTTGTTCCAAAGCACTTAATACAGCTGATTCAACCTTTGAAAGTGTCTTCTCCAAACAATGTGCAATTTCCTGATATGAAACAGGTACCTCCATTGGCAAAGCTGTCATGGCATTTGGACCGCGAACAATGTAATCCTGAGGCGGCTCATCCAAATCCGTAAGCGCGGAACCGGCATGGATCTTAATTTGTTCTGCAGTGCGTTCCCCTATTTTTATATTATGCTGGCGACGCATGTACTCCATGATGTCCTGTGTCAGGTCATTTCCGGCCACACGAATCGATTTATTAGATACAATCCCACCCAATGAGATAACTGCAATTTCAGTGGTTCCACCGCCGATGTCAACAATCATACTTCCTTCAGGTGCTTCAACATCAATCCCAATACCAATGGCAGCAGCCATGGGTTCGTAAATCATATAAACCTCACGTCCTCCGGCATGTTCCGAGGAGTCACGTACCGCACGAATTTCTACTTCAGTACTTCCTGAAGGGATACACACCACCATTTTTAAGGACGGAGAAAAAACACGGGGCTTTTTATTGATCATTTTAATCATTCCCCGAATCATTAATTCTGCAGCGTAGAAATCTGCAATGACGCCGTCTCGCAGGGGATGGATGACACGAATATTCTCGTGTGTCTTACCATACATCTGTCTTGCCTTCTCTCCAAGGGCGATCAGTTTATCAGTTCGTCTGTCAAGTGCAACAACCGACGGTTCATCCACCACGATTTTATCATTATGAATGATAATGGTGTTTGCCGTTCCAAGGTCCATTGCAATCTCCTGTGTTAATGAAAATAACCCCATGCGATTTTTGTTTAGTGTTTAAAGTGTCTGCGTCCGGTGAATAACATGGCAATACCAAATTCATCACAAGCGTCAATAACTTCATTGTCCCGGATACTTCCTCCAGGCTCAACAATATACTTTATTCCGTATTCGTTGGCTGCTTCAATGCTGTCCCTGAATGGGAAGAAAGCATCTGAGATAACCACCGACTCAGAGATGTCAAGACCTTCTTTTAAATTAAATCTTGGAATTGTCAGATGGCGCAAACTGTCAAGTCTGTTTGGTTGCCCCATGCCAGCACCTGTTAACCAGAATGATCCATCCTTGTTTTCTGTCACCAATGCAATGGCATTGCTCTTTAAGTGCTTGCATGCAGTGATGCCGAATCTGGCAAGGTTCATTTTATTGGTGTTGAATTCTATTTTTGTGACGTTTTTGTATTCTGTGTCCAGTCCTTCATCTTCATCCTGAACAAGCATTCCGCCACTTATTGAACGGAAAAGCTTTTCCCCCGTAAGTTCATCCTTGATAGGAGAAACCAAAACGCGAAGGTTCTTTTTCTTGCTAAGAACACTCAGGGCCTCAGGTGTGTAGGCAGGCGCGATCAGAATTTCAATAAAGCGCTTCGAAAACCAGGAAGCCACCTCTTCGGTTACGGTGTCGGTGAAGCAGATAATTCCCCCAAATGCACTGATCGGATCTCCGGCCCAGGCAAGCTCAAGGGATTTCATGATGTCGTCAGTTACCGCAAGACCACAAGGATTGAGGTGCTTGATAACAGAAACGGCACACTTCTTATCCAGGTGTGTTACGGAATGATAGGCATCGCTGCATGACTTCCAGGCGGCATCAGCATCCAACAGATTGTTGTATGAAAGCGCTTTCCCCTGAAGTATTTCTGCATTTGCAAGGGAAGCTCCCTTTTCTGTATTATTAAACTTGTAAAAAGTTGCACTTTGATGTGGATTCTCACCATATCGAAGAACATCACCATTGTTCAGACTGATGCGCTCAACACCTTCTTCATTGTTAAAATAGGAAAAGATTGCTGCGTCGTAATGGGACGAAACACCAAATGCTTTGGAAGCATACCATTTTCTGTCTTCTAAAGATGATTCCCCTTTTTTCTCATCAAGGAGTTGCAATAATGGGGCATATTCATTTTGAGATGGGACAATAATCACATCTTTAAAGTTTTTAGCTGCTGCACGGATGAGAGATATTCCTCCGATATCGATCTTTTCTATGATATCCTGCTCCTCTGCACCGGAAGCTACTGTTGCTTCAAAAGGATACAAATCAACAATTACCAAATCAATTTCAGGAATCTCATATTCTTTAATCTGTGCTTTATCCCCTTCGTGATCTCTTCTGGTAAGGATGCCACCAAATACTTTTGGGTGAAGTGTTTTAACCCGTCCTCCCAAAATGGAAGGATAGCTGGTCAGGTCTTCAACGGGGGTAACGGGGATGCCTAATGATTCAATAAAATGTTGTGTTCCTCCAGTACTTATTAGCTGCACATCCAGTTCATGAAGCTTCTTAATAATGGGATCAAGATTCTCTTTGTGGAAAACTGAAACGAGTGCAGATTTAATCTTTTTATTTTCAGTCATTTAACTTAATTTTTGAAAGTGTGCTGCAAAAGTACAAAAAATCATTGAGCCATTCAATTGATGCAAAAAGAATTGAACGCTTTATTTTCAACATTTTATTAATGCCCATTCGCAGTGTAAAGATTGGTGATTTTAATGAAGAAAACATCATGTTTGCGTAATTTATTCGTCTGATCTAAATTGCAGATTAAGAGCAAGATATGTTTCTTTTGTTGGATTGATCCGTTAATTTACTTGCGAAGGGAAGTTAATTGAATTAAACGATTGAGGGTTCGCAGGAATTAAAGGTATCTGTTCTTATGAAATCATTGAATTACCAGAGATCATGTCAAGATTGCAGAAAAATATATGTTTTTTGAAAAAAAAGTTGTTTTAGTATTTTGCAATTCAAAAAAGAGGTTTATATTTGCACCGCTTTTAGCAGAAAGGGCGATTAGCTCAGTTGGTTCAGAGCACTTGGTTTACACCCAAGGGGTCGGGGGTTCGACTCCCTCATCGCCCACCAGAGAAAGAGGATATTCATTTGAATATCCTCTTTTTTTTATGCCTTGTCCTTATGTTAAGCAGTTAAAATTCGATGACATCATGATCCCTGGAGAAATTCATCAGGCGCTCAAGCTCATCTACTATCGCAAGTTTAACACCTTCTACTGGCTGTTTTGCTTCCGTTAGCACTTGTTTTGCATTTTCTACCCAGTCCGATTTAGGAATTTTCCCTTTTACGGACAAAGCAAGTGCTTCGTCAGCCAGTTTAGCCACGGCGGAGAGTTTTTTTGCGAGGGGAGCCAGTTTTCTTAATGCTGGATTTCCGTCAAAATAGGTCTTGTAATATTCATAATAGCCAGCCCAATCGTAAAGTGTGTTCACGATGTAATCAAAATTTTCTGGATTCTTGCCGGAGATAATAAACTCGTCAACTGCTTTTGCAAATGGTGCCACCATGGGTGGGTCAGCAGTTGTTGCATCCGCAAAAAAGTTGAGAGGAGTGGATGTGGAATATTGGTATGACTGATGCCTTTGGTAACCTCTCACGGGTTCACATATTCCTTTCAATTCTGTCAGTGCGGCAATGTCAGCAGAGCCTGAAAGTTCATGCAAAATGGCATAGCCTGCTCCCTGATGTGTGAGTTTGAATTCGTTCAATGAATTTGAAAGATGCCACAAGCGTTCGTGAAGGTCATTTTTGTCCAAGGTGGCTTCAGGGCTCCACAGATTCTCCGCTACCGCTCCGAGCCGTGGCCAAAGGCGGGAATCCACGGTTCTTGCATCAACGAGTTCGCTCCACATGCAGGCTTCTCCACCAAGTATATTGGCGTGTTGTTCTTTCGTCAGAGCTGCATTTGCTTCAATGATCGTATTAAGATAATGGGTTTTTGCCGGGTGAAGTAAATCAAGGTAAAAGCCATGGGAGACAATTGTTTTATAGCCGTTTTTTGCGGCCTGATAACCCACTTCTTTGTTGCGCCAGCAATGAACCACAGCCGTCTTCGGAAGTCCGTCGGTAAAGATCTCATCCCAGCCTATAATCTCTTTGTTAAATTGTTTCAAACTGTCGGCAACCCTTTGAATAAAATAATTTTGAAGTGAATGAACATCAAGACTTTTGGCTTTCATGAATGCGCTGATCTGAGGGTTTTCTTTCCAATGATCCGGCTTTACTTCATCTCCTCCGATATGGATGAAGTCTCCATGGAAAAGGTCACTTATTTCTCTGAATATGTTTGTCAGAACCGTATACGTTTCCTCATTTGTAGGATCTAAAACAGGGTATTTTATACCGAAAGTACTTGCCACACTTTGTTTTTCATCTTTGCTAGCCAGTTGCGGAAAGGCGGTAAGTAAAGCCGAAGTGTGGCCGGGAATATCTATTTCAGGAACGATTGAAATGCCTCTTATCTGTGCATATTGAACTAAATCCTTTATTTGTTCCTGGGTGTAAAACTCTCCATTTGAGGCTTTTTGATGTAGTACTGGGTAGGATTTGATTTCGAT
>JBFHER010000327.1:0-4412 GCA_041584055.1 Bacteroidales bacterium | reverse complement strand
GGGTGAAGTCGGAATGCCTGCCATAAATAAAACCTGCCACAATGGTCACCCAGGATATAAATATCATTGATTCGTACCCGTTGCTCATTGGGGCATGACCGGAGATGTACCAGCGAGCTATGATGCCTGCAGTATGGAACACAAAAGCCAGCAGAATAAGGTACAAAAATGATGAATTTATCAGCTTTGGAACTTTTAGTCCACGTACCACGTAAATAATCTGGAGTATTAAGAGAATGATTCCAACAGCTGAATAGAATGGAAATAACTTTTTGAAAGGATTGTACTTGAAATAAGAAATTTCGATTAAGCGTTTTGTTTTTGATGGTAGGCGGTAACCTGCATTTTTTTGTTGAAAATTGATCAGTCCCTGCAAATAGTTGTCAGCCGCCGCATAATCACCAGAATTTCTGGCCTGTGATAGTTCCGTAAAATAAAAAGGTAAAATATTTGAAAGAAAAAGAGAGTCGTCTTCTGATGTGGCAAACATTGCTGCTTCTTTGGCTGTGTACCAGGTCAGACTGTCCTGTGTGCCTGGTACCGGAAAAATTTTCAGATAGCGGCCAGAGAAGACCCCATAGCAGATATTCACACGTTCATCTGCCTTGATAACCGCTTTGTCGAACTTTGACCGCTGTGCCGGCGGTGTGGCAAAAGCTTCCTGAACCCTGTTTTGAAGCAAATACCCCTGCTGGTCAGACATAAAGCTGGTATAGGCTGCGTATTTGCTTCCTAAGCCAAGGTATTCCTGAAGTTCTTTATTCGTAATTCTGATAAGGGGCATTTCAATCCAGGTTGCAGGATCCATGTTCATCTCCATAAATAGTTGAATGGGAGTGAGATTATGCATGTTTTCTGAACGTGATACCTTACGGATTAATTCGGAAGCAAAGGTGTAAACGGGTTCTGTCCTTCCTTTTGGATTCTGTATTAATAATTCGCCAAATTTTTCGGAATGTTTTTTTGATACTGGTGAGAGATGTGTGTGCGAATGGTGTTCCTGGCCTTGAACAAGCCCGTGAGATAAGGTAAACAGAAACAGGAATATGGCCGGGACGAACTTTTTTGGAAGTTTTGTTTTTCTGAAAAATGAATGCTTGTTGAACATGGATAGAATGATTCCAAGAATTAACAGCACGTATCCCACATAAGTAATTCCCGTGCCCCAGGCATCATGATTTACAGACAAAATAGTTCCTTTTTCATCCTGGTCATAGGATGATTGATAAAACCGAAATCCTTCATGTTTTAAAATGTTGTTCATGTAGATATGAAAAGGCACATCTTCTTTCCCCGCCTGCTGCAACGTTACATAACTGGAAAATGATGAGGGGCTCGAAGAGCCTGGGTACCTTTCAATTTCGAACTTTTTCAGGTATATATAAAATGGGAGTTCTATGGTTTTATTCCCATAAAAAATACCAATTTCATCATGCTTGATAAAGCCGGTGGCAGGTACATCATTCCATTGATTTTCCCACAAAGTGATGTTTGAAACACTTTCATTTATACTTACTTTGAAATCCATTGCTTTCATACTCCGCATATGACTCTTTAGGTCCGTTGGCTGAGGAATCATTTTTGCTTTTGGTTGAAACTCCTGTAAAACCACGTTGTAGTCATTTATACGGTACAACACTTTTGTTTTAAAAGGTGTGATGTCATTTGATATTGATTGTTCGGATTTGTTTCCCATGGCATTTGCAAATATCACAGCAGGAGAGGATAAAAACAAACTGTCGTTGACATAATGGAAATTTAAATCACCATGAATGTGATCATTAAAGGAGACTTTTAAAGCCCCAAAATGTTTCACTTCATTTTTGGTAATATAATTGAAGCCCCTGATATCTTTCCCCGAAATAACAAAGCCAATTACCGGCTCTCCTTTCTCGTCTGGCACAGCCTTTTTATAAGCATTTGCGTAGACTTGTGTTCTTTCTACAGTGATGTCTTGCTTATGATGGCTGAGTGTCTTTTTAAAATTGTTGAGTGTCTCCAGGTCAGCCGCTAAATCAACTTGAGCAATGGCTTCGCCGTTTAAGCTGATTGCGAGCATTTTCTGATTGCTTTTTATCATCGATGATGCTTCTCCCTCCCTGATGTGCATGCTGCCTTCGTATCCAAAATAGCGTGTGATCCCGGCACCGAATATCATTACCACCCAGGCCAAATGAAACAGGAAAATTGATAATTTTTGTTTGCGGTATAACTTTTGTTTTATACTCCGCCCTAATAGATTAACACATAATAGAAGCATCAATCCTTCAAACCACCAGGCGTTGTAAACCCATAACCTGGCAATGTTAGGCCCAAAATCATTTTCAATAAATGTAGCCCCTGCCATGGCCGCAATAAGTAGCAATAAAAGACCAAGCATAAACATGCCTGAGAAGAGGAAATCAAAAGCTTTTTTCATGTATACAGTTTTAAACAAGGAAAATCAAAATTCCTTTGTGGTGCATATTATTAATTTTTGTGAGCATTTTAAGTATTACAAACAGATGTAAAGAAGTCTTTGCTTGATGCGAAAATAGTTTTAAAAAAAACATATAAATGTAATATAAACAGGATGTTATGTTCATATTTTAACCTGATATTGAAATTTGAATCAACCGTTTTTTGTCAAGTATTTCAATAGAGTTAGTATCAATATTTATTATTTTTTCTTTATGAAATTCGCCCAATATTCTAACAACACTCTCTTTTGTCATATTCGTAAATTCTCCCAGCTCCTGTCGACTAATAATATTTTCAAATTTATCTTTCTTAAATAATTTATCCGCGAGGTAAAGCAGTCCGTCGGATAAACGACCATGCATCTTTTTCTGGGTTAAGTTTAACATCTGTTCAAATGATTTTACCGACTTGAACGAGATATCCTTGATCAGTCCTTCCGCGAATTTTGGATTTTTTAGGACCAGATCTTTAATAATGCTTGAGTCAATGAAACAAACACTTGTGTCGGTTAATGCAGCCAAAGAATAATTGTGCCTGTTGTCTACATAAAGGCCGGGTCCTACCAACATTTTACCCGGCAATGAAAATCCTATGATAATGCGTTTCTCATCAATCCCTTCAAGGTAAACCTTTGCGATGCCCGATGTGAAAAAAATAATATTGGAACATGGAGCACCTTGTTTTAGAATGACTTCGCCCGCCTTGTAACGTGCTTCAACCCTATGATTATTTACCAGCTCGAGTTCTTCTTTTGTCAGATTTTTAAAGTTACTCCACCCGCGTGTGCATAGTTGACATGAGTTATGATTACCGACATTCATACTGATATGTTTATAAAATTCACAATACTACTTAAATCTGTCCTGGAATATCATTTATTCCGGATTGATGTATATCAATTGGGGCGTTGATATTTGTGCCAATAATGGCATATAAGAAACAATGTAAACAAAGAAAAACTAATATCCTATAAGAATAGTATGATTTAATAAATAGTTAATTTTAAGATGATGAAAAACCATACTTAATTTAATGATATGAAACGTATAAAAAACAATTTGTTTAGCATCATCATCGTAGCCGGCATGGTTGCATTTACTGCTTGTGAAGGGCCTATGGGAGAGGCTGGTAACGATACTTGTAAAGAGTGTCATAGTTTGGAAAACCGAAATATGAAGTCTGCAGAATATGAAACATCGGGTCATGCAGCCGGACTTTTTGTGGGATATGCCGGGGGCCGAAATTCATGTGCACAATGTCATTCTCATGAGGGTTTTGTTGAAACAGAACATACGGGCAGAGATACAACAGCAGCCAATATCCCGATACCAACCCGCATTGATTGTAAAACATGTCATGATTCTCATACAAGCTTCAAGAATGAAGTGGATGGTCCTGATTATGCACTTAGAGGCTTGCATGAAGTGAATCTATTGATGTTCGGGAATGAACAGAAGCTGGACTTTGAAAGTAACAGCAACTTGTGTGCCAATTGTCATCAACCACGTACATTAGGTCCGGTAGGGGATGCAGAAGGGAACTTTAGGATAACAAGTTCACATTATGGCCCTCATCATGGTCCTCAGGCAACATATGTTCAGGGAATCGGAGCGTATGAATTTGCGGGATCAGAATCCTATCCTACCGCAGGTACATCCACCCATGCTACGGGCGGTGCTTGCGTGGCCTGCCATATGGGTGAAGCAGACCAAATGGGAGGTGGACACTCGTTTACTGCAAATGTGGCAGCCTGTACCTCATGCCATTCTGATGCAAGCACCCTTGATATTAACGGCATCCAGACTGAGGTACATGAACTTCTTGTGGACCTGAAAGGACTGTTAACAACCAAGGGGATTTTAGATGATGAAGGACATGTGAAACCAGGAACATATTCTGTTGAATTGGCAGGTGCATTCTATAATTATATAGGTATAGAGGAAGACCGCAGT
>JBFHER010000326.1:0-4424 GCA_041584055.1 Bacteroidales bacterium | reverse complement strand
TGGTTCCAAGCCGAAGATTTCCACAACAACTGTCCTTTATCCGAAGCATCGGCACTCACCGCAAAAACACCGCCATCCGCGCTATAAACATACATTCGTTTCCCTGCAAAAGTATAAGGCATTACAGATGCATGAGACATTTTCCATCCATCCGGATTGGGAACTTCCCAAAGGGTTTCACCGCTCTTACAATCGATGCCAATCATCAGTGCCTTTCCGCCCGTGGCAATGATTGCCACACCATCATCAATCAAAGGACACTGACCAGTGTACCAAAGCGGGATTTCACTATCATACTCAAAAGCAATGTCTTTTCCCCAAAGCAAATCGCCTGATTCTCTTTCCATGCACATCAGGTGTGTTCTCGGCCCCATGCTTAGTATGTACTTTTCGGTGACCGCAGGAATCGTTCTTGACATGCCATGATTACGCTTAATATTCACTTTGTACCAACGTTCCCATATTTTCTCCCCACTTATCAGGTCAATGCAGTTAAGCACATCAGCCCGACGCTCCTCATCATAATCCAGAACATACACAAGGCCCTTGTAAATGGCCGCACCGCTGTGCCCTTCACCTAATCTTACAGTCCATAGAGTATCCGGACCATTTGGCCCAAACCTGTCGATCAAAGGGATTGGTGATTTGGAGATATTGTCAAAATCGGCTCCCCTAAAGCGAGGCCATGATTCCTGTAACTGAGAATTGGGTTGTGCAAAAGTTGAAAAAAATTCACCAATATTAACCACAACACGATGCAGCGACTTTCCACGATTGTCTTCACCAGCGTTGCTTATCACAATGTCATCGACAGGATCAGAAAACACCCACCAACCAACAACAATAACCCCAACTAAAATAAAGACAAGTGCTATTATTTTGGAGCTTAGATATTTCATGGATTTTTCAACATTGTGCGTGATTCTCAAAAAGACAAAAACAATTTTTAAATTAATGTCTTGAGAGTTTATTTATAAAACCGAATAAATACGACAGCCTTATAAATTTTTATGGCCGTATTATTTGATTTTGAAAGCCATCAAGGCCGTACCGTGTCTTAGTAGCAATAAATCGTCTTCAATAACAGGATGAGACCAATGTTGCGCTGAACCAAGTGTAATTTTGTTTTCACTTAGCACATTGAATCCTTTGGGATCAGCTTTCACAAGTGCCAATTCTCCTTTTTCTGTATAAATGTACAACATGCCGTCTGCAGAGATCACATTGCCTTTTCCGAGTTCCCTGGCAAAATATTTTAATTTCCCTGTTTCCCAATCCACAGCCATCCAGCCTCTTTTTGTATCACCACTGGCATACAAATATCCATCCAACAACACAGCACCGCCCATACGACTGTCCAATGAATCCGCAAACCATTCCTGAGTTACTTTACTACCATCTGCACTCAGTTTTAATTTCACAGAACCCTGCCCATAGCCGCTTATACATACCAGTGCTCCATCATGATAGATGGGTGTATTCGCATGCACAGACCATTTGTTGGGTTGATGATGACTCCAAAGCAACTGCCCATTGTCTGCATCAATTCCAATAATATGACTTGCCATCATGGTCACAAGCAGTTTCCTTGCGGACAAATTAACTAAAAGCGGCGTACAATAGGCTGAAACTTCACCATTCCCGGCACATGACCATATCATATCACCCGTATGCCTGTTTAAAGCAATCACATTATTCTTTTTTCCACCTGGTGAAATGTAAATCTTATCTCCATCAATCACGGGGGTTTCTGTTACACCCCAGCGAATGTTTAAACCATCGAAGTTCTCCAGCACATTTTTGCGCCATATATCTGCTCCAGTTTCAGCATTCAAACATACCAACTCACCCATGCCAGTGTATAAATAGATTTTATCTCCAGCAATCACCGGTGTGGAACGACTACCTGGAAAGCTTTGGTAATATTCTATCCCATAATCGTATTCCCTGATGAGTTTGCCATCTTTAGAAAGCACTGTTACCACTCCAATGCTATCTTTTTTCATGGATGTGAGATATAATTTTCCATTTGAGATGGCCACAGAAGAATGCCCTTCACCTAAATCTTCATAGGACCATACCAATTCCGCATTGGAGCCTGGCCACACCTTTAAAACATTCTTTGTGTCATAGATACCGTTGCTTCCGTCTTTACGCCAACGGGTTGGTTCCTGAGCACTTAACTGAACGACAAAACACAGCGACAAAAAAAGTAGAATCTGTTTCATTTGAAAACGCTTTAATTTATATCCTCATATATACATAAATACAACTATCAAAAATAAGATCTTTAGGGGATTTATCCTACTAGATTACCAGTTTATGAATGTTCTAAATAGCAACACATTTTAACCAAAATATGCAAGATAAAACAAAGAAATCCAGATCATTTTCTTGACCTGGATGAAAAATGAGATTGTGTTTTTATTCCTTTAGAACAACGCTAACAGAAGTTAACCAACGTTTTTGGGGACAGTTGGGGCTCAAGTTCAAACATCCAGCAAATCCATATAATAAAACCTTTCTTCCCTCAGAACACCTTCTCCTTTTTCAAACTCTACAGGCTGCTTAAAAAGTGGACCATCATAAACAAATGTATGAAATTCCCCGTTTTCCCCACAGGGATCCACACCTTTCGGCAATTCATTCAGAAAGTCTTCATCAATTATTCGTCCGCAGAATGAGGCATCCAATTGTTCAGTATCCACACAAGTCACAATTGTTTTATACCCCAGTTTAAGGAATTGTACAATGAATTCATCCGTTGGGGTTCCCCAAACCGGAAATACAGGTTTTATTCCGGTTCCTTCTAATTTTTCCTCCCGATAGCGCCGAACATCTAGAAGAAACAGATCTCCAAAGGCCATCTCTTCCACACCCATTGCAACATATGTTTCAATTTGCTGCGCCATTTTTTCTTCGTACAATTCGTTTGGACAAGGGTAAGGTATTTCAACCAGATCAATCTCCATTCCAAGTGCATCAATCTGCTTTTTAAACAAGGTTTTTCTCACCCCGTGAATGCTCACACGGTCAAAATCCGATGAAACAGTTGTCAGAAGACGAACAGAACTGTTTAATTGTTTTAAAAAGTGGAGGGTCATCATGCTGTCTTTGCCACCGCTCCAGGACAGAATAATTGGTTTTATCATGTTTAATGTTTAGTAATTCGCAATTTATGACATTTCAACACTTCAACATTTCAACACTGCTGTGCCAGATGCCTGAGTATTTGAAATAAAAGCTGATGACCTGGTTTTATAAATTCCTGAATTGATAAAATGTCTTTAACTGATTGAATATAAGTATTTGGGATGAGTTCATGCCTGAAAGCGTCTACCATTTTTTCAACAGACTCAGATGTTGCTTCCAGGTGAAATTGGAGTCCAAACACTTTTTTATTATAAACAAAGGCTTGATTTGGAAACTCATCTGTGGATGCAAAGTGTTCAGCTCCAGCGGGAATTTCAAAGGTATCACCGTGCCAATGAAATACCACCTGCGTTTCCGGAAAATCCTTTAAACCAATTCCAGCAAGTCGTTTGGTATCGAATCGGATTGGGAACCAACCAATTTCTTTTGCATGCCCATGGCGTCCACTGCTCCCCAATGCCTCTGCAATAAACTGCGACCCAAGACAAATTCCAAGAACGCATTTACCTGCATTTATCGCATTGCGGATAAATTCTTTTTCGGGCCTCATCCAATCATAGATGGTGTCATCATCATAACTCATTGGTCCTCCCATTACCAAAAGCAAATCGAAATCCTCCAATTCAGGAAATGGATCTCTCTGGTACAAACGTGTATAAAACAGCGGACAATCATTTTCTTTCGCCCATTGTCCGATAGCTGCCGGTCCTTCTTCCGCCACATGCATGATACAATTGATCCTCATATCTGATAGTCTTACATTTGTTGCACAAAAGAAGTGAAAAATGTTGGAAAGACCGAAGCCGAAAGCCATGAATGCGCGCAAGACTTGAGGTCAATAACTGTTATTCATAATTATTCTGAACAAGACTATTAACTAAATGTTCTTAAACTAAATCATGTTTAAACGATGCCTTATGACAAACAAATGGTTCACCTGCCTTTTAGTATTCGGAATATTTTTGATGCTTACAACAAGCTGCGAAAAAGAACAAATTGAAGAAGAAGTTTATGCTGAGCTACTTTTTAAAATTGATTCAACTGGTAACAAGGTCTATTTTTTCAAAGATTGTGACCAACTAAACATTGACACTATGGCCGTTGAGAACGGAGTGATATATACATTTACCGGTTGTGGAAATACGGCCAAATATTTTACAAAACTCGACTGGCATTACAATTGTAATCCGGTATACGACAATTTGGGTTATTACTTATACGACGATTGTTTTTGGGAATATCGCACCCAACTTGACATTGAAAAAGATTCT
>JBFHER010000325.1:0-4426 GCA_041584055.1 Bacteroidales bacterium | reverse complement strand
CACATCCAGTCCTGCTTCCACTGCATCTTCTGTCGCTTCAGCATAATTTGCCGCTGTAAAATGCAGCACGTTTGAACCTCCGGTCGCCCCTGCATCAGAAATCACAAAACCATCGAATCCCCACTCTCCTTTCAGCTTATCTCGCAATAACCATTTATTGGCAGTACAAGGTGAGCCATCCACCGAGTTGTAGGCAGTCATCACTGAACGTGCACCTGCTTTTTGAAACACAGCTTTGAAAGCAGGAAAATAGATTTCTTCCAAGAGTCGTTCACTAAAACTAACCGGGTAGCTATCACGCCCTCCTGCGCCAATGTTAGCCACAAAATGTTTTGGTGTTGTGATCACGCCGGCGTTTTCGAACTGACTGATAAAAGCCAGTCCCATTTGAGTTGTTAAGTAAGGATCTTCACCGTAGGTTTCTTCTACACGCCCCCAACGCACATCTCTTGCAATGTTGAGTACGGGAGAAAGGATTTGTCTGATTCCACGTGTTTTGGTTTCTCGTGTAATGGCGCGGGCAATCTCTCCCACCAGAGCTGTATCCCAGGTTGCGGCCAATGCAATGGCCTGAGGAAAAGCTGTTGCACCATCCCGGGTTAGCCCATGCAATGCCTCATTGAACGGAATCAGCGGAATCCCCAAACGGGTTTCTTCAATAAAATAAGCTTGTATTTTATTCATTTTCACCGTCATCTCATAAGCAGTCCCTGAAGTCCCGTAGTCCATCAACTGCTCTGCGGCATCGGCTTGTTTTCCTTTACTGGCAACCTGAAAACCAAACACCCCATTTTTATATTTGTCCATGTCATCACTCAAATCACCCGGGATCATAAACATTTGCCAGAACTTTTCTTCAAGTGTCATCCGGCTAAGCAAATCCTCCACTCTTTCATATACGGGCAAACTTGCATCCTTGTATGGCAATTTCTTATTTGGATATGCAGTCAAGGAGCTTAAGATAAACCCACATATAAGCACGATTCCAGTTGTATTTTTAAGCTTCCTCATACATCTAGCTTTTCTTATTTATTTGGCATTAAGTGCTCCGTCAAATCTGTATGATTTTCCTATTTCGGTATCAAATTCCTTGAGCATGCCTTTGTATTTCAATTTACAAACATTTCCGCTTTTCGACACAATGCGAAGTTTCTCAAGCTCTCCGTTTCTCCAGGAAAAACTCAGTTCAAAACCACCACGGACACACACACCCGAGAGCGCCCCATTGGGCAAGGCATCTGGCAAAGCCGGCAATAGATCTATTCTCCCGAGATGACTCTGCACCAAAAGTTCAATGATGCCTGCTGTACCTCCAAAGTTCCCATCAATCTGAAAGGGAGGATGTGCATCGAACAGGTTTTTATAGGAGCCCCCACCCACTTTTCCATCCGGACGTTGCGCAGGGCTTAAAAGCTGATGGATCATTTTATAAGCATGGTTCCCATCCAGAAAACGGGCCCAATAATTTATTTTCCAGGCCAGACTCCATCCGGTTCCTCCATCACCACGAAATTCCAGTGATTGTTTTGCGGCACGCATTAGTTCGGGTGTTTCCTCAGGATTAATATCTTTGCCCGGATAGACTGCCCATAAATGGGAGACATGTCGGTGTTTAATCTCCGGATCATCAATGTCTTCAAGCCATTCCTGCAACTGCCCAAACTGTCCGATCTGGTTGGGTGCAATTTGGGGAATCAAACGCTTTAAGTGCTCTGCAAAATCGGAATCAACATCTAATATCTCGGCGGCATCGATGCATATTTTAAACAAGGCCCTAATAATCTGATGGTCCATGGTTGGACCAGCAACCAGGCCTCCGATCTCCGGTGAATTTGACGGTGAACTAATCAGGTAGCCAGAGGCAGGATCTTTGTACAAAAACTGACTAAAAAACAATGCGGCATCTTTGATCAGATGATATTTTTCACGCAAAAACACGGCATCCCCTGTAAAGAGATAGTGTTCCCAAACATGTGTCGTCAACCAGGCACCGCCAGTCACCCAAATGCCATGGTTGGCATGATTAATTGGTGCTGCTCCACGCCAGATATCCGTATTGTGATGCACCACCCACCCATCGCAAGCATAGTGTTCTTTTGCCACATTTTGCCCCGTTTGAGCAAGCTCTTCGAGCATCGTGAACAGCGGTTCGTGACATTCAGAAAGGTTGGTCATTTCCACCGGCCAATAGTTCATCTCTGTATTTATATTCACCGTGTACTTGCTCTCCCAGGGAGGTCTTATTTTATCGTTCCATATTCCCTGAAGGGTATTTGGCCGGCTTCCTTCGCGACTTCCAGCAATCAACAAATACCGACCGTACTGAACATAAAGTGCAAGCAGCTGAGGATCGTCAGGATTTTCTTTAAATGCTTCTATTCGCTTATCAGTCGTGAGCAAGGACCTGCCGTTGTCATCAAACGCAATGCTAAATCGCTTGTAAAGCTTCTGGTAGTCCGCGATGTGATGTGACTTAAATGCTTTGTAGGTTTTATGCTCAACCAGTTTCAACCGTTCACTTGCCAGGTCTTCGGCATTGCCACTAACATCCTTATAATTAACATAATTGGTTGCAGCTGACAGGTAAATTGTTGCTTCCTTTGCATCTGCAATCTGCAACTGTCCGTTTGTAGCGCTAATGGTTCCATCTGATTTCACTTTTAAAGTCGCTACGCCTCCTAAAGCACCATCTTTCACATGAACTTTCAGCGCCATGGTATTGTCTGTTGCTGAAATTGTTTTTTGCTCATGGAGGGCATCGAATGCCAAACTAAAGTTTAAGGCTTTGGCCTCATTTGCCGATAAACGAATTACAATCAGCTCATCAGGATGACTGGCAAACACTTCACGTTTAAACACCTTAGTCCCTACCCGATAGGCAACCGTTGAAATGGCTTCTTCCAGATTCAGGGAACGGGAATAGTCTGTAAAATTTTCGTGTCCATGAAAGTTGATGTACAAGTCCCCGAAAGGCTGATAGGCCATCTGTTTTAAAGGGACGCTCATAAATTCTTCCATGGCTAGATTTTGTGCTTCCACCTGCTTCCCATCACTTAGCAACTGCCTTATTTCAGCTAAATGCTTACTTGCCCCTTTGTGCGCATAATCACGCGGTTCCCCGGTCCATAAGGTTTCTTCATTGAACTGAATATGTTCCTGTTCTACACCACCATAAATCATGGCGCCCAGCCGCCCGTTGCCGATGGGCAGAGCGTCTGTCCATTCGTGAGCAGCCTGGTCGTAAAACAAACGGAATGAAGCCTCCTTTTCAGGTGTATTGCAAGCCAAAAGACCTGTTAAAACAAACAGAAGCGTAACGATGTAGTTATTTTTTTTCATACTTCCTTTTATGAATTCGGGTTAAACAAAAGAAAAAGCTCCATTTTTAATCAATACAGATCTTTTTGCCATCAATTTTCCAAAATAAACATTTTCAGCCTAATCATTCCAATGAAGGGCAATAATTTCAAGTATTTCAGGATTATCAGCATCCGTATCCCCCACGATCTCACGTTGTTTCATAATTTCTTCTTTCATGCTTTTAATGACCCCCTGATATTCAGGATCATGATAAGCGTTGTGCAACTCGTTTGGATCCTTCTTCAGGTCGAAAAAATCCCAATATTGATTGGTTTCTTCACCTTCCTCGTATTCATTGTCTTTAAAACCATGGCCATAAAAGAACGCCAGTTTATATCGCTCCCCCCGAATCCCAAAGTGCCCGGGTCGAATTGTCTGATGCTCCCAATAGCGATAATAACCATATTTTCTCCACTCCTCAGCAGTGTTCCCTTTCAGGTTATTACGAAAACTAACACCTTGCATTGTTGCAGGATAATCAACATGAGCATAATCAGCAAACAGGGCTGAAAAGTCTACGTTTTCAATTATATCTTTGTTACGCGAACCCGCAGGGATTTCTTTTGGATACCTTATTACGAAAGGCATATGAATGGATTCTTCATAAATCATACGCTTGTCAAACCAGCCATGTTCACCTAAGAAATAGCCTTGATCAGCGGTGTAAATTACCACCGTATTTTCAGCCAATCCTGATGCATCCAGGTACTGGAGTAATTTGCCAATGTTGTCATCGATGGCAGCACCACATCTCATAAAATCTTTTACAAACTTCTGATAGGTTTTCATACGTGCTTCATCATCCGTTAAACCATCCACCGAAAAAGGAAGCTCAGGATAAAACATAAAGTCTGCTTTTTTATCAGGATGTTCCGATGCAAAGAGATAACGTTTCTTCAGGTTATCGATGGATTGACCTTTAAAAGCGCGTCCTGTTTCATGTGCTCCTTTGTCCCAGAATGATGCTGGCACTGGTATTTGAACGTCGCGATACAAATGGCTAAAACGTTCAGGATAATCATAAGGCTCATGGGTCGCCTTAAAATGACACATGGCTAAAAAAGGT
>JBFHER010000324.1:0-4434 GCA_041584055.1 Bacteroidales bacterium | reverse complement strand
GCTCCGTAGGAAAGTGTAGAGATTTCATTGGCGTCAAATGTATTTCTCTGGGCCACATCCATAGGAACGCCATTCACATATTTGTACATGGGATCATAAGCTGCATCATTTGTTGTGTAATTCAAATCACCCCTCAAACCAATGCTTGCATTCAGTTTCTCGTGGATCAGATTCATTTCATCCTGCAGGAAAATTCCCAGATTGCTTTGTTGTGCATCCGGCAACGGTTTTTCCCCGATCAGGACAGTGGGACCGCCGCTGTTAGTTACTAACTTTTCACGGGTGGAGATGGTTTTGCGGGTAAAAAAGTCATAACCGGTAAACACCTGATGATTTCCAAAAACAAGTTGATTTGAATAATTTACACCATATGTGTGATGCACACCTTTGGGTGTTATTTGTATGCTTTGCACATCAGGTATTAGAATATCCACATTTACATCCCTTAGGATGTATTGATAGTAAGCGTTTAAGGTGCTTTTCTTCCAGTGTTCTGATAAATCATTCATCACGTAATTCAGTGCCGCCAGATGCCGGTTGTGCGCTGGGAATGTAACGGTTGCCGGACCGGGGAAGGCTGTTCCTCCAGGGAAACCAATGTCGTAACCATTAAAACTTTGCAGATTTAGGCTCAGTTCATGATTGTCAAATGGCCGGAAACCACCTTTGATTCCAAAACTGTAATCGTTAAAACCACTGTTCTCAAGTGTGCCTTCGGGGGTAGCTGTGTTACCGGCACTTCTATATGCCCCGGAGACAGACAAATGATATGATTGATTGGTGTATAACATATCTGCACCTGTTTCAATCAAATTATTAACTGAGTGTAGGCCCGAATTGATGCGAACCCGTGTTGCTGCTTCCTCACTGTATTTTCCCTTTTTAGTGATAATATTCAAAACACCACCCAAAGCCCCGGAACCATATAAAGAGGAGGCTCCACTTTTGATCACCTCAATTTTTTCAATGTTGTTAACGTCAATCATGGATAAATAGCCATCAATCTCTGTGGATGTTTCCAACCGATTGCCGTCGATCAGGGTGACGATACGTTGATCGCTTAAGCCGCGTAAACTTACAGATGTTGCCCAAATGCCATCTCTCATTAATGACACACCCGGTGCCTGAATCAAAAGATCTGCCGGGGAATTGATTTGAATGTTTTGATGGTGACTTGCGGAAAGTACAGAAACAGGAAAAGATGTTTCCTGAATTGCTTTCTGTGTTCCTAAACTTGTAACGGTGAACTCTTTCAGTAAGAGTGAATCCGATACTTTTTCTTTCACCTGTGAAAACGTATTTAAAGCGATGGCGCAGAGCGCAGCAAGAAACAATTGACGCATAATTACTTGTTTTTTAGTAAGACAGATCTTGATTGCAATCCTTTGATTTTTCCTATTTGACCAGAGAGTGAGCCAATTTCGTCTGTTGTTCCTTCCAAAACAAGTGAGATAATGCTTTTACCATCGATGCAGGATGGGAGTCCCTGCCTTGCCCTGATGACGTCTGCATGTGCAGATAAAATGTTGTTCAATTGATGTGCGCAGTCCGGTTGATCGACTGCAATTAATATGGTTCCTATTCTCTTTTCCATCGGATATTTCTTTTGGAGCAGTGCTAGTTAAATACAATGTCAGGTCCTCGAAATACGCAGGCGCACGTCTCAGACGCAACAAAGATATGAAAAAAAGGATGATCATCTGCTCGGTTTGTAAAGTCCACATGTCAATTAAAGAAAAATTTCTTTATTTATGTTTAAGAACAGCAATTTGAACTGGTCGCAGCTGTTTAATATCCCTAATTTTAATATCGATTTGTTTAAACAATGAACTGTCCCAGTCGCAAGACCTTCTTTTTTAATGATCCAGATCTTTAACTTGAAATTGATGAAGAATGAATTCCACAAAAGAATTAGTTTACCAGCTTGCTGAAAAACATGGACGAGAACGGGGAAGTCTCTTGCCCGTTCTTCAGGGAGTTGTAGCACAGGAGAAGTACCTCACCGAGTATTCAATGACTGAAATTGCCCGCGAAATGGATTTGCCGGCCTCAGAAGTTTATGGAACCGCAACATTTTACTCTTTTTTAGAGACACGTAAGATGGGCAAATACATCATACGGGTCTGCAAAACAATTTCGTGCTCTATGCAGGGATCAAATCAGATACTGTTAGCCATTCAGGACATGCTGAAAGTTCAGATTGGAGAAACCACGCAGGACGGTAAATTTTCGTTGTTGCAGACCAATTGCCTTGGATGGTGTCACAAAGCACCAGCCATGTTAATTAATGATGATGTGTTTACTGAATTGACCCCCGAGAAAGTGAGAGAAGTGTTGTCGGAATACATCAAAAAGAGTTAAACTTCAAAGCAAAGAGACATGAGTTACCAATTAAAAAGAGTGGACCTGATCTTTAAAGAAGAAAACGATTGGGAAAAAATATTGACAAATACCATCGCACTTGAGCCTCAGGAAATCGTCAACAGCCTGATGAAATCGGAGTTGAAAGGGAGGGGAGGTGCAGGTTTTCCTACGGGTTTAAAATGGAAGTTGACATCTGAAGCGAAGGCCGAAAAGAAATTTGTTATCTGCAATGCAGATGAGGGAGAACCAGGCACTTTTAAGGATCGTGAAATTTTAACCAAAGTGCCATTTAAGGTATTAACAGCAATGGCTGTTTGTGGTCGTGTGATTGGCAGTGAGAAAGGATACATTTACTTGCGGGGAGAGTACAAGTTTCTTGAGAAATCCCTGAATAAAGCAATTCGTGAATTCGAATATTTTTGCAAGGAAATAAAATTCCCATTTTCAATTGATGTATTTATGGGAAGCGGTGCATACATCTGCGGTGAGGAGACGGCATTGATGGAATCGATGGAAGGCTATCGCGGTGAGCCCCGAAATAAGCCTCCATTTCCCACCGAAGAAGGATTTATGGGGTGTCCAACTGTGATCAATAATGTTGAAACACTGGCACATACCTTTACCATCTTCAAGTATGGATCTCAGAAATTTCATGAGTTGGGGGTTCAGTATTCACGTGGCACGAAGGTGTTTTCAATTTCGGGAGATACACCTATCGCAGGGATTTATGAGCTGGAGTTGGGCATGAGCTTAATTGATTTTGTAAGAGAATTCGGCGATGGTGATACAAAAGCTGTGCAGGTGGGTGGTGCTTCGGGCTTCCTTGTTCCCCGGAAAAAATTCGCAGAAACAACCATTGGCTATCAGGGGAAATTGCAGGGAATATCTCTGCCTACCGGTGGTTCCATGATGATATACAATTCATCCCGTTCCATGTTCAATGTGCTGAATAATTACCTTGAGTTTTTCAAGGAAGAATCCTGCGGTCAGTGTACCCCTTGTCGTGTGGGATGTCAGGTGCTTTATAAAGGCATCATGGCGGTGAAACGAGGTGAAAAACATGCGCAGTATCTGGATGTCCTGTTGAAGCTGGCTGAAACCATGCAGATGACCGCTAAATGTGGCCTGGGACAGTCTGTGGCGAATTCGTTTACAGCCATTGTTGATAACTTCAGAGAGGAAATGATTTATTAATTTAAGAGACGAATCATGGTAAAAAATATAAATCTAAAAATTAATGGCGTTCCTTGTGTTGTGAAGGAAGGGACAACCATATTGGATGCTGCAAAGGAGTTAAACTTTAAAATCCCAACGCTTTGTTATCACAAGGACCTCTGTGTTGCCGGAAACTGTCGTGTGTGCGTGGTGGAAGATTCCGGGAGCCACAAACTGGCGGCTGCCTGCGCCACTCCCTGTTCGGAAGGACAGGAGATTGAAACCAACAGTCTGAAGGTGAGAAATGCCAGACGACACATCATTCAGCTCTTGTTGGCCGAACATAATGCCAATTGTACCCAGTGTTACCGGAATGGGAATTGCGAGCTGCAAACCCTGGCATCTGAATACAAAATTATGACCCAGGAGTTCATTGAACTTCAGGCGGAAAAACGGTTTACCGTAGATATGTTTTCACCTTCTATCATTAAAGACGACAGCCGTTGCATTCGCTGTCAGCGATGCGTTAGAACATGTGCGGAGCTGCAGGGTGTCAATGCCTTAACAGTTGCCTACAAGGGTGAGAAGATGAAAATATCAACCTTCTTCGAAAAGTCAATGGTGGATGTGGTCTGCACAAATTGCGGACAATGCATCAATCACTGTCCCACAGGTGCCTTGATTGAGCGAAACTACATCGAGGAAGTTTGGGGAGCCATTGCTGATCCGAAGAAACATGTGGTGGTGCAAACTGCACCTGCAGTGAGAATCGGATTGGGAGAGGAGCTGGGATATGCGCCCGGTACACGGGTTACCGGAAAGTTGGTAGCCGCCTTAAAACGCCTTGGATTCCATTCGGTGCTTGACACCGATTTCACAGCCGACCTTACCATCGTTGAAGAAGGAACCGAGCTG
>JBFHER010000323.1:0-4468 GCA_041584055.1 Bacteroidales bacterium | reverse complement strand
CTGATTCTTTCCACCGATAAAAGCATGAAGGAAATAAGTTATGAACTAGGTTTCGAATCAATTTATTATTTCAGTCGTTTCTTCAAGCAGAAGGTGGGACAAAGTCCGACCGAATTGCGACAATTTGAAAACAAGGATTAAGAGACACAAGTGATTAATCCCTCGCATCCAATCTCTGGTAATAAAACACAAAAGCAGTTCCAATCAACATTAGAACCGCTTCAGATATTTTACTCTGCACTTATTTATGCGTACAGAAAACGCTTAATTTTTTTTGTTGCTGTTTTCTTAAAGGGATCCACCTGATCCAAAACAATCTGAACCTGAGAAAACTTATTGACGCGCTCATTCACATATGCCTGCAGCTCTTGTTTAAGCTCTTCCATCTTCGTTTCCATGTAATTCGTCATATCATCCTTCAGGTGATTGTATCGCTCCTCCAGTTCTTCCTTATTAAAATGCACAAGAGCAACAAGTTTTCCTTTTTTCTGAACCACCAGCGATTCAACAACATGTTTAAAGTTATTGATCACAGATTCGATTTCCTCAGGGTAAATATTTTCGCCACTTGCACCAACGATCATGTTTTTAAGACGCCCATTGATGGATAGATTGCCTGCTTTGTCAAAACTTCCAAGGTCTCCGGTTTTAAACCAACCGTCAGCTGTAAGAACAGCCTTTGTATTTTCGGGATCTTTGTAATAGCCCTGCATCACATTCGGTCCTTTGGCCCAGATTTCTCCCTGACCCGTTTTTAGGTCCGGCTCATGAATTTTAAGCTCAACACCTTTTAACAAGGGACCTGTGCTCTGCATTTTTGTTTTAAAAGGACCACTCCCTGCCAATAATGGCGCTGTTTCTGTCAAGCCGTAACCAATGGCGTAGGGAAATTTGGCCTCCATGAGAAACCGTTCAACTGCCTTGTTCAGTTTGGCACCACCGATACCAAAAAAGATCAAATGGCCTCCAAACGTTTCCAACAGTTTTTTGCCGGCTGCCTTATTCAAGATTTTTCTCGTTGGTCCAAACTTATACAACGTTCTTGTTATCGCGTTCTTATTAAAGGTGGCCAATACCTTGTTTCTATAAATTTTTTCAATGATCAAAGGAACAGTAAACATAAATGTTGGCTTTACCTTTTTCAAGGCAGGTAGTAACACCGACGGTGTTGGCAAGCCTTTCAGATAGTAGATGGATGAACCGTAAAACATGGGTGCTACAAAACCCAAAGTATTTTCATAAGTATGTGAAAGTGGCAACACAGATAGGAAACGATCCGTTGGCCCCATCACCTGAATGGTGTCGGATTGCAAAGCCGTAAAACTAATGTTTTTATGCGTCAGCATCACGCCCTTCGAATTCCCAGTGGTTCCCGAAGTATAAATAATTGCTGCCAGATCATCTTCCTGTACCTCATAAGGCGTAGAAGTGCTTTCAACAGTTGTGTCTTTTGCTGTTGATTCAATGACAGAAAAATCATCAATTTTTATTTTATGCTTCAGAAATTCCGATTTGACCTTCTTTATTTTTGAATTCATTCGCTCTGAAACGAACAAAGCTTTTGCCTCCGAGTGCACCAATATGTTTTGAAGTTCCGACGCCGTAAAGTCCGGCAGCATAGGCACCACCACGGCACCTAAAAAGGTAATTGCAAAATAAGTCAATCCCCATTCGGGTGAATTTAAGCTCAGCAGCGCAACCTTATCTCCCGGTTTAATACCAAGACCGGTTAATTGTTGCATCACCATTTTTATCTTAAGATCCATTTCTTTGTAAGTCAATGGCTTTCCATCCACAAAGGACAAGGCAATGTTGTCCGCGTTGCTTCTCACAGACGCTTCAAACAAAGAAGGAAATGTTAGTTTTCTAGTACTCATTTTGAACGTTTAATCCTCATAAAAATACAGACATAAATTTGTCTGTTCATGCTCCCTTTTATGGAATAGAACCCATATTACAAACATTTGTTCTATTCACATCCGTAATATTTCACAATGTTACAAATTGTTTCCTGAAAATTAACACAACACATTCTTAAAATATGATTTTTTATATCTCTACATCCAAATACCAACATCCATAAAGGATCCTTAACATTTCGCCGCTACAAAAAAATAAAATTATATTGTATCTTGTTGTTTCATTCAAAAATCGTTCAAAGTATGTCGCAAAATAAATTTACAAGACGTTCATTTCTGACGGCACTTTCACTGGGGACCGGACATATTTTACTGGGGAATCCCTTGTTAAACGGGATAAATGGAAGGGTGGATACCAATCCCTTTCAACTTGTAGCACTGGGTAACTCCGGCCTTAAAACGACATTAATTGGCATGGGAACAGGAGTAAGTGCCATCAACCGTTCCGCTTTTTTAACCAGACAGGAAAAAGGGAAAAGCATTGCTTTGTTAAGACATGCCTATGACAAAGGCGTTCGTTTTTTTGATTGCGCTGATTCTTATGGGACCCATGGTCTGATGAAAGAATCCTTGAAGGGGATGAATCGTTCTGAAATCACACTGAGTTCTAAAATATGGACCAGAGATGGTGGGATCCCCGAGAAAGAACGATTGGATGCGGATATCCTTGTGGATCGCTTCAGAAAAGAATTGGATACAGATTATCTTGACATGGTTCAGATTCATTGCATGGTTGATGGTGACTGGACGGACAGTATGAAGCACCAGATGGATATACTCTCTAATCTGAAAGCCAAAGGAATTATCAAAGCACATGGTACATCTGTACATTCTTTGCCCGCAATGAAAGCTGCTCTGGCAAGCGATTGGGTGGATGTAATACATGTAAGAATAAACCCCTATGGCATTGCCATGGACAAGCCAGATCCCAAAGAGGTTGTGGAAGTGATTCATGATCTCCACAATGCTGGAAAAGGTGTTATTGGCATGAAATTAATTGGCAACGGCAAATTGAAGAATGATTCTGAAAAAATAGAACACACGCTTAAATTTGTCCTGGGTCTGCAGAGCGTTGACATGCTTTTGGTTGGTTTTACCAACACCGGGGAAGTAGATAATTATGAAATGCGTGTTAGGAAGGCGCTGGAA
Source organism: Bacteroidales bacterium (assembly GCA_041584055.1). Taxonomy (GTDB): domain Bacteria; phylum Bacteroidota; class Bacteroidia; order Bacteroidales; family UBA5342; genus JBFHER01. Next base: position 1,400 of record JBFHER010000323.1, on the reverse strand, counting down.
GAGATTTAATTTGCTTTGACCTTGGGTCCCGGGGAGGTGATTTATCGTTAAGAAATATTGACAACACTATTGAGGCTATATCTGTATTTTTACAAGACAAACATTTGATGTAATGAAATCTACAATTGTTTATTTCGTATTTTTCTTTGCCATGCTTGGATGTGGTTCTTCATATCAAGTGATTCAGCTTGAAGCGTTGCATTCTCCCTGGGTAAAATCGCCATTGAATTTGAAATTCGAGGCTCGCAATGCCTATCCTTTCGCCGGAGGAATTATTAATTTATCAAGCGGGTATTATTCCCTTGAGATAAGTGGTGACACTGTTAATTTTCATCTCCCATTTTACGGCAGGGCTTACATGGCTGACATGAACGATCAGAGATATAATGTCGAAGCTGGTTTGTTGAAAGATTTGAAGGTAAAACAAAACGTATCAAAAAAAAGCACATTGTTATCATTTGACGTTAAAAAGGAAAACGAAACATTTTCTTTCGAACTGGAGTTTTGGGAAGATGGCAGTGCTTATCTGAACCTTAATTTCATGCACCGGAGTAACATGGCCTACGATGGTGATTTGATTGCAGAATAATTTTTTTAATGAATTAAATGAATTATGACATACGAGGATCTGGGGTATTCGGATGCCCTTGAAAACTACAAAATAGAACAGGGACTGCAGGCATTTGAAACTGGCAGGGTGATTTCTGAACATAAAGAGCGGTATGTTGTAAAGACGCCTGAACAAGAGTTTGATGCTGAACTGATTGGGAATTTAAGGTTTACAGCCGAAAGCAGGCATGATTACCCTGCTGTTGGCGATTGGGTGGCATTTACTGAATACGACGCTGGTAAAGCACTTATACATGCCATTTATCCCCGGCATTCAATAATTGAACGAAAAGCAGTTGGCAAGTCAGGACAGGTGCAACTAATTGCTACAAACATTGATTTTGGACTCATTGTTCAGGCAGTAGATCGGGATTTCAATATAAACAGATTGGAACGCTATTTAACAATCTGTCATGCCTCCAAAGTGACGCCGATAATCGTATTAAGCAAAACTGATTTAATCTCGACAAAGGAGCGAACAGACATACAAAATACCGTTTCTTCTCGAATTCGCAACACGCCGATCATTGAAGCAAGCATGCTGGAATCGGGATACGATAAACTAAAACCGCTGATCAAATCAGGCAAGACCTATTGTTTGCTCGGCTCTTCGGGTGTAGGAAAATCGACGCTTCTCAATGCGCTTGCCGGCAAAGAAGAAATGAGGACCGCTGAAATCAGCGCAAGTATAAAAAAAGGCAGACATACCACCAGTCACCGAGAGTTAATTGTACTTGAAGGTGGTGGAATTCTGATTGATAATCCGGGAATGCGTGAGGTGGGCATTGCCG
>JBFHER010000322.1:0-4469 GCA_041584055.1 Bacteroidales bacterium | reverse complement strand
GGTCTTCTTGCGCCACCGCTAAAGCTAAAGGCGACACGCGGTTGTTTACTTTCTTCGGCTGAAGGAAGAAAGTAAAAGCCCGTGCGGCTAGAGCACACAAAAGCATTGATTGAATTTTAGCCGGACAACAATGATATTAAATCCTTCCTTGATTTGTTGCAAGTGATAAAAAACAGATTAAGCGTTTAATTTTGTAGCTTTACGTTTCAAATGATTAAATAATGAAAAATTTACGCTATTTATTTTTTTTATTTAGTGGGATTCTATTGTTTTCCTGTAATTCAAATGAAGCTGTTAACGAACAAGACCCCGCTACACCCAATGTTGTTCTTGTCTTTATTGATGATATGGGCTATGGAGATCCCGGCTGCTATGGTGCAACCGGCTATACAACACCGAATCTTGATAAAATGGCTGCCCAGGGGATGCGTTTTACAAATTTTTACAGTGCTCAACCGGTATGCAGTGCATCGAGAGCTGGTTTGATGACAGGTTGTTATCCGAATAGGATCGGGATTAACGGTGCTTTGTTTCCGCATCACTCGATTGGCTTAAATCCTGAAGAGACAACCATTGCCGAGGTACTGAAATCAAAAGGGTATGCCACGGCAATATTTGGGAAATGGCACCTGGGACACCGCAAAGCCTTTTTACCCTTGCAACATGGTTTTGATGAATACCTTGGTCTGCCGTATTCAAATGATATGTGGCCCCTTGATAACCTGGGGAATAAACTCCCTGTGGGGAACAACCGCTTAAAGTATCCTCCCTTGCCGCTCATTCAAGGGAATGAAATGATAGAAACACTTAACAGTGTGAAAAGTCAGGATAAATTAACCACCCTTTATACAGAAAAGGCTGTTGATTTCATCAATCGGAATGCACATCAACCTTTCTTCTTGTACCTTCCCCATACCATGGGACATATTCCGCTGGGTGTGTCTGATAAATTCAGAGGAAAGAGTGAGCAGGGTTTGTATGGCGATGTGATGATGGAAATTGACTGGTCGGTTGGAGAAATTGAAAAAGCATTGAATGAAAATGGGATTGCAGATAATACAATATTCATTTTCACAACGGATAATGGCCCATGGCTGAATTTTGGAAATCATGCAGGCTCTGCCGGTGGTTTGCGGGAAGGGAAAACAACCAGCTGGGAAGGAGGGCAACGGGTTCCGTTTATAATAAAATGGCCGGGCGTAACGCCCCAAGGAACAGTGTGTAATCAATTGGGATGTGCAATTGATATCCTGCCAAGTATTGCTAAGATTACTGGGGCCGATCTGCCTTCTCTTAAAATTGATGGGATCGATATCTCCGGACTTTGGAAAGGAAATATCAATGAATCTCCAAGAAAAGATATCCTGTTCTATTTCGGAAAGAATAACCTGAACGGTGTACGAAAAGGAAACTGGAAACTTGTATTGCCACATACCTGGGATTCATATGATACAGAACCCGGAAAAGATGGTGTGGGAGGAAAGCGCATTAAAAAAAGCGTGGCATCTCCCCAACTGTATAATATGATGCGTGATCCGGGAGAACAATACGATGTTGCTTCATTTTATCCTGATAAAGTGGCTGAAATTATGGAAATTGTTGAGGCAGCAAGAACCGAATTAGGGGACTTGAATGTTGGAATAGAAAAAGGAGTGGGAACACGTGAGGCGGGTTCTTTGAATTGATTCGGGTTTGTTAGATGAAAAAATACGATGTTATTGTTATTGGTGCAGGACCGGCAGGGCTTGTTGCAGCAGGACGCGCCTCTGAAAAAGGTGCCAGTGTCCTTGTGCTTGAGAAAATGCGTCAGGAGGGACGTAAATTGATGCTCACTGGTAAAGGAAGGTGTAACATTACCAATAATTTGGATATCAGAGATTTTATTACCCATCTGTACCCAAATGGTCGGTTTCTTAAGAATGCATTTTCGCAATACTTTTCTGAAGACATCCTGGCTTTATTGCATCGTTATGGTGTGGAAGCAAGCCTGGAACGTGGGGGACGTTATTTTCCAACAAGCAACAGGGCAAAAGATGTGCTGGATGCATTGTTAAGATGGTTAATGGAGCTTAAAGTCGATATTCAATGTGCCAGTCGTGTCGAAAAGCTGAGCGTTGAACATGGAGAAGTAACCGGTGTTCTTGTGAATGGAAAGCAGTTGCATGCTTCAAAAGTGATCCTTGCAACAGGAGGGAAGTCGTATCCCGCAACGGGTTCAAACGGAGATGGCTATATACTGGCAAAAGCGCTTGGTCATACCATCGAAATGGTACACCCGGCCCTGGTCCCAGTAGAAACTGACGGAGAAACTGCACAGGCCTTACAAGGCTTGAATCTCAAAAATGTGAAGGCAACGGTATGGATTGATGATAAAAAAATGGGAGAGGCTTTCGGGGAGATGATTTTCACTCATTTTGGTTTGTCGGGACCAATTATCTTAACCTTAAGTCGTTTGATGGTACCTGAGCTTCATGCAGGAAATCATGTAGACCTTAGCATTGATCTGAAACCTGCTCTGGATGAACAGAAACTGGATGCACGTTTACTGCGGGACCTGAACGAACACGGAAAAAAGAAAATTGGTAACATTTTTAAATATTGGCTACCATCAACCATGATTCCTGTGTTTATAAAACTACTTGATATTGATCCTGAAAAGGAATGCCATCAAATATCAGGCAAGGAACGAAAAAGCATACTTTACATGCTTAAAAACTTCAAATTCAAGGTTGTTAATCACCGCTCGTACAAAGAAGCGATCATCACTGCCGGCGGCATTTCAACAAAGGAGATTTCACCAAAAACAATGGAATCAAAGCTTGTAAAAGGACTTTATTTTGCCGGTGAGGTGATTGATGTGGATGGAGAAACAGGTGGTTTTAACCTCCAAATCGCTTATTCAACAGGGTGGGTGGCAGGCAATTCAGCCGCGTTGGAAGTGAGGCGGGGTAATGAGAAAAGTGTACAGTGAACAATGATGTTTTTCTATTTGAATATCACCAGCTGCTGTTACTAAACATCAAATTTTAAAGCTTTAATTTCTGATACGGTAGCGCCAGATGTCGTTATTGAAACGAACAAGCAGATCTCCTTTGTAAATTACAGGATGCGAGTAAGCGTGTCTTGCTGGATGTGCAGGTGTTTTAAAACGGCTTACAATATCAAAACCTTCTGAATGAGGAGTTGCAAGCACCACTTCTGCATCATCCGTAAAAATATAAAACTTGCCATCTGCCATCACCAGTGCACCTGGTTTTATATCTCTTGTGCTAAACAGTTGTTCACCCGTGTCCCAACGCAGGACTGCCCAATGTTTTTTATTATCAGCTGTCCCATATATCAGGCCATCAACCACCTGTATTCCACTCAGTTTTGAATCAAAAGCGGTGTTCTGCCAAAGGGTATCCAGCCGGTTTTCTGATGTATTCCAATTATACATTACAGATCCTTCACCATACCCGGAACTATAGAATATTTGTCCGTCCTGATATATATTTTCATTGGAATGATTCTCCCTTGAATTATCAAGGATGTGCTTCAGTCTAATCTTACCAGTCTCAGGTTCAAAAATTAATAGGGCGTAACTCATATTCAACATACACAGCGTCTCACCGTTATGATCAATGAGTTTGGGGGTGCAATAGGCATTTTTATTGCCTGGTAACGATGTTTCCCAAACCGTTTTTCCGGTGTATTTGTCTAATCCACACAAGGATACCTTTTTTCCTCCAGGCTGCAGGATCACGAGATCCTTATAAATGACAACTGATTCTGTGTATCCCCATTTTATGAGACCACCTTCGTATTTATCAAAAATATTGACATGCCATATTTTTTCACCGGTGGATGTATCCAGACAAAGCACATCGCCAAGCGCACCTGAATAATATAGTCTGTTTCCTTCCAATGTAGGTGTGCCACGTGAGCCCCTGTACCTGTTTGTGTAATCCAGACCATACATTGTTTTCCACATCATTTCTCCGTCATGACTGAATTTATAGACGTAGCCAATGGAATCGTGCATTCCGGCAATGTACAATCCATCTTCGCGGAGGGAAGGTGAGCCATAACCTTCTCCAATACCTGAATATGTCTGAATGAGCGTGAGAGAATCATTTGGCCATTTGTCCATTAAATCTGTATCCGGATATCTGGCATCCTGATTTGTACCGTGCCATTTGTGGGACTGAGAAAAAGCTTGCGAGCCAATTAGAAAAGCGAAAATTAATATCAAAAAACGCATCATACACATGTATTTATGAATGTAAAAATAGTAATTTTACCGTGCAAAATTTAAACCTGAGAAGAAGAAACATGAAAATCCTTGTTACTATTATTGGCTTTTTTTTGTTATTTCAAGCGAATGCTCAAAATTCACTGTTGTGGGAAGTTTCGGGGAATGGGCTGGAAAGTCCTTCTTATCTTTTCGGAACCATGCATATCATGCCCAAAAAGGATTTTAAACTTTC
>JBFHER010000321.1:0-4472 GCA_041584055.1 Bacteroidales bacterium | reverse complement strand
TTGGAGCCTTTTGATGCGTTCGTTTGTGCCATGCCGGCAAAAACACAAAAGCTTAGAATCAAGGAGTTAATTAGAAGTTTCATTTTTTTATTTTTAGTAATAATCCCGATGTACATCGGGAAAGAATTAAGAATCAAGACACAAGAATCAAGACACAAGAATCAAGACACAAGAATCAAGATATAAGAATCAAGACATAAAAAATTAATCATCTCTTTTTGTGGCAATTTTTCTTGACTAGAGTGTTTCATTTGTTTGTTTTTAGTATTGAGTATTAAGATGTAAGACTAGGAAAATATCAATGTCTTATTTTTTAATACTATTGAATTTGTTAGTTTATTGGAACCAGTTCCAGTCCTTTAAATTTATAACTGTGTTTAGTTGCTTTGCTCGCGACGATCTTCGGATAAACCATAATCTTTTGTGTGCCTTTTTTTGTCAGATTAAGAACGCCATCCTGCTGTTTTTTTGTAAGCTTACCAATGCTTCCCAGGGCATTTAGCTCCAGTGTGTCGTTCGCGGCAATAAGGTTGTAAACAAAGCCCTCATTTCCTGTATCCTCACTGATCACCTTATACGTTCCGGGTTGTTTTACATTCACAGTCCAGATTAAACCTTGTTTGACATTTTCTCCCCACCGTATGGTAAGCTCTTTATCGTAATCATAACTGATGCGACGAATTGCAAATTCACATTTTGCCACCGGTAATTTGATGCTGCCATCTGCTTCCTGTTGCAGGGTTTCATCAATCACTCTGGCAACCTCATCGTTTATTTCCAACACAATTACAGTCACGCGCGGCTGATGCAATTCTGCAGGAACAGTGACGCTCAGATTTTCCCCATTCTGATTAAAGACCAATGATTTCTGTGACTTATCAGCCAAACAATAAGCATTCTTAACCTTTGACAAAAGACCGGTCAGCTCTACCTGGTTTTGGTCTAAATCCTGCAAATGCAAATAAACCTTGCCGGGCTTGCTGGTAATGGCGTATGGTGGAAATTTAAGTGGACTTGGGTCAGCACCGTAGATTGCTTCCCCATTAATTTTGAGCCAATCACCAATGGCTCTTAAGCTGTTTGCCTGTGATTCTGGTATTGTTCCATCGGGACGAGGCCCCACGTTCAATAAATAAACACCGCCATTGCCAACGATTCTGCAAAAGCTGTAAATAAAGTCAGAATAATCGGCAGACCTGTCGAGTTCGGCACCATAGGACGTATATCCCCAACCACCTTGCGTAACTGATTCGTGTGTTTGCCAGGGGACCTTTAAATCAGGCAACCATGTTGCTTTGCTTACGCTCGGCGTTTTCCCGTTATCAATGGAAACATCAAAATGACCATAACCATTCCCCAGCCTTGAATTAACCAGGGCTCCGGGTTGATTCTCCTTAACAATGTCCATCATAAGCTGGCATTTATCATCATCCATCTGTATTGGCGTATCGAACCAAACCATGAAAATATCACCATAATTTGTTGTCAGTTCCTTCACCTGCATGGCCACCTTATCGTTAAAGTATGCATCGAAATCTTCCTGTGGTTTTAGCACGCTTCCAAAATCCCAATCGTTACCAACGCCACCTTTTTCGTGCCAATCCTGACTTTGAGAGTAATAAAAGCCAAGCTTCATCTGACGTTTGGCACATTCCACGGATAGTTCCTTATAAATATCACGTCCGAATCCTGCAAAATCGACCAAATTATAAGGATGGGCTGATTTGTACATGGCAAAACCATCATGGTGTTTGGCTGTAAGTACAATAAATTTCATGCCTGCGTTTTCAGCAACATCCACCCAATCGCTAGCATTGAACTTTTCAGGTTTAAATTTCCCGGCAGCCTCTCTTTCGTAGTCTTTTACAGGAATAAAGCCTCTCCTCATTATCCACTCGGCAGCTACTTTTTCGCCATTCCAGATACCTTCCAGTTGCGCATAGGGTCCCCAATGCACAAACATCCCTATCTTATCTTCATAAAGCTTTTCCATATTCGAGCGGATCTCAGGGGTGTAAGCTGAAACATCTGTTTTCCCAAAATCTACTTTCCCGGTTGTTTCAGTGACAAAATCAACTGAATTATTTTCTTTTTTCTGGTTTTTGCAAGCAGGATACAACAAACCAAGTGCTGCTAATATGAATCCTGTTTTAAGGATATTATTTAATTTCATAATGGTTAACTTTATTTCTGTTCTAACAATTTTTCCTGTACATCCAAGTGATCAGACGATTCCTTCATAGGCGAACCTTTCCGCAGGTGATTTTTATTCTTCCCCTGTAACGGCTGTTGGCAGTGCATACTTACCAGCATCCTTGCTGGTCAGGATATCTGTATGTCGCTTGCTTCGGGTTGTATACCAGTGATACTTACCCTCCGCGCTGGAATCTGCAACAACAGGAGCATCATATTCAACAACAATGACGGTATTTCTCTGATCGGGTGCTTTTTCAGGCACTTTGATTGTAACGGTGTGACCTTCTGCCTTGTATTTAAACGGAAGCGCTTTGCGTTCAACATCCGCCAGAAAATAAGCTTTGGCCGGTTTCCCAACGATTCCATTGTATTGAATGCCTTCCGGTTGCCACTCCAACACATGCAGATAGACCTTCTTGTCTTTTTGCGTCATTGCTCCCCACCAGAAGTCGAAATCAACAGGAGAATAAGATGTTCCATAAATCGATTCTCCATTCTTCTGCATCCATTTGCCAACCTCCTTGAGACGCACCATCTCTTCCGGCAACAAAGTACCTTCCGGTGTTGGACCCACGTTCAGCAGAAGATTCACTCCCCGTGCCCCACACAGTGCCAGGAATTCTATAATGTCTTTGGTACTTTTCCAATGGTCGTCGTTTCTATCATAGCCCCAGTTATGACGCATGGTCATGCAGGTTTCAGAATCCTCTGTCATCCGTTTGGCCGGAAGCATCCTGTCGGGCAGCGATTCAAAGTCGGCATACCGGCGGTTCTCCAAGGGCACCCTACGGCTGTACAAGCGGCTGCATATCACTGCATTCGGTTGCAATTCCCTTACCCTTGCACCCTGTGCATCGGCTTCTATGACGTCGTTGCCACCGGTATCAAACCACAGAACAGCCATTTCGCCATAATTTGACAACAGCTCATCGAGGTTTTTCCTAACCAGTTCAAGATAGTCCTCTGTAGACATTGTCCCCGGATTATTTGCCCCTCGTGAGCGATGGTACCAATCCTTAAACTGTGAATAATAAACGCCAAACTTCAGGCCCTGCTTTGCACATTCTACAGAAAGCTCTTTGATGATGTCGCGCTTGAAAGGAGACGCATCCATTACGTTGTAATCCGTTGCGTCCGTGTCGAACAAACAAAAGCCTTCATGATGTTTTGATGTTATCACCATGTATTTCATGCCGGCTTCTTTGGCGATAGAAACCCATTCGGCCGCATCAAACTCAGTTGGGTTAAACTTAGGTGCCAAAGCACTTCGGTATTCCTCTTTTGGAATATTGGCACTGTTCATCAGCCATTCTGCACTGGCTCCGCCCTGTTCTTTTCCATAATCCGTGCCTTTCCATTCTCCGCCTTGAATTGAATAAAGGCCAAAATGGATAAACATGCCATATCGTGCATCGCGCCACCACTCCATGCGCATATCGTCTTGCGACTGGGAATACACAAATGGTGACATGAGCATAAGGGATGCACACAATACACAAATCAATCTTTTTCTTAATTTCACGCTATCTTTTCTTTAATTATAAACCAATACATTTTTTTCACTTTCCAGGCATGCACCCTATAATTTTTCGATGTAAACATAATAAGCGGGATGCACTCTGCCGTCTTTATCAATCAACTGCGCTTCCATGTCGTACTTCCCCGCAGGTATTCTTCCCTTAAAAGTGACTTCCTTTTGTCCCTGTTCTATATTTGCACTTTTCTCAACGTTTGCCACATAGAGGTACGCCTTTTCAAAATCGGATTTCACACTTGCGGGCATGGGTCTTTCTTTCTCAATAACATCCTCCACAGCAGGGAAAGTTTCATTGATTCCAAGGCCACTTTCTCTGGGAAATCGACAAAGTGAGATGGCATATTCTCCATCCTCAACAAATTCAATTTTCCAACGTCCGGCAGCCTGCACGCCTTTTGTTGCACCGTGCTGATGCCATGCTCCTCCATGTTTTCCGGTAAACATATCATGTGCAGAAATCCTGCTTGGATTTTCTTTCGGGGAGCCTACTTTTATGTAGCCGTACCTTTCGTTGGGTCCTTCCGCCATGATGGATTGCCACCAGGTTTCGTAACCAACAGCCAGTCTGGCAGCAACTTCCGGGTATTTATCAATCACATTTGTTGTCTGACTGCGGTCCGCATTCATATCGTACAATTCGTTTCCGTTTATCAAACGCCAATTGTCGTCCATCACCGCATATGATCTATATTTTATAAGATTTTGAAGGCGCTGTGTGTCCATGTATAAAATTCTGTTT
>JBFHER010000320.1:0-4493 GCA_041584055.1 Bacteroidales bacterium | reverse complement strand
GGCATCTTCTGAATTCACCCCCATCCGGGAATATGCATTCAGATGGTCTGTTGTTAGAAATGCTGCGCTTAATGCAAGACAAAATATCAAGATACCAGTAACAGCCAACCATCGCTGGGTGATGATTCGGGCCTTCGCTGGTTCTGTTTCATCCTCTACAGGCGCATTTATTACCGAACTTAGTTTTTGATAATTGTAAAGTGAAAAAATAAGGAATATGGATGCAATCACTAAAATCAAACTGCCTGTTTTTATTTGTCTGACGCCTGTAAAATATGCTTTTCTGGCCAACAAATCCAAATTGCGGATATCCACTTTAAGTGCTTCATTGTTTGGATCGTCTTTCAATCGTTCCACAAGACTTTTTAAAGCGACATCTTCCAATGGTTCATACATTTTGGTCTGCATGTAATTGATCAACAACAGCAAGCTCACAAACAAAGCGATACCGCCTGATATAATTGCCAGCCATTTGAACAGTTCTGTTTTCTCTTTGTGTTCCATTATGTTTTAATTTGCAACGCGCGTATTACCACTGACTTTCGCAAAGGTGCCCCGAAATTGAAAGATTTCTTTTAAGAATCCTAAGTTCGGCTCTCTGCATTATTTTCACTTCAATCTTTGTCGATCGCCATCTGCCATCTAACTATATGCTTTTTATTTCAATTGTGTTGTCAACAAAAGCTGCGTCGAAACTTCAGATGTTGTCAGACTTCCATCCTTCTTTCATTATCAGACATCATCCGCCGTTTAGGATGACACTTTTTTTACCGGACAATAATCCATACACCGTCCACAACTAAAGCAATCTCCTTTGTTTGGTTGATAATCCTCCCTTTTACGAAAGACCACCTGATTCAACAAGGTCATCCCTATCACCAATCCTAAAAACGCACCTAAATACCAGCTACCTGTATAAAATCGCTTCCGAACAACCTTTGCTTCTTCCACAAGCGCATCCATTGTTTTACCAGAAGCCATAAATGTTGCAACATCAATGTTATTTTTATCCTGTCTCAATTCCGGCTGTTCAATTAACAGTTCAGCCAGATAAACATCCTGATTGGCACGGGCAAGGTAATGGTGAGACAGGGATAACAAAAACCCACCCAGCACCATCCACAGCGGAATCATGAGTGCATATATAATAAAACGACGTCTGTTCTCAGGCGCATGGGAACTTGCTTTTTCAACCACTGGTTTATCGATGGCATCAAAAGGACATGAATCATCGCACAACTTACATTGGATGCATGATGCTGGTGTTATACTCAGATGTTTTGAAGAAAAACGCGAGGTCCAGTTCAGCAATACGCCATAGGCACAGAAAAATCGGCAGTAAGGGCGCGCAACAAACATGCCAATCAACAAAAAGCTAATTCCGATGACCAGCATGTGAAAGCTGGCTCCCATCCTGAATATCCCCACAAAGGGGTCGTATCGGCAGATTATAAAATCGGTGCCTGTTGCTGCAAACAGCACTGCAAACCCAAGATATATGTAAGGAATCAGTCCCAGTGTTTTTCGTAACCAAACGGGAAGTGAAATTGGTTTCACAATCAACAAATCCTGAATGGCTCCAAGAGGGCAAGCACTTGCACAAAATATCCTTCCCCATAAAAGACTTGCAATCAAAGGAATAAGAAAAAATGCCAGCACCGTATAAGAAATGGAATAGCCTTCATTAAACAAACTCAATGCAAGGTTTTGAATGGATCCCACCGAACAAATGCATCCATTGCGATAGAATCCAAAATAAAAGACCGTAAATACGGATAACCACAACAATCCTTTTCTGGATCGTTTCTTAAGAACAAACCAGGCGCCCAGAAGTATCACCAGGGTGAGTATTCCAACATCCATGTATTCCATGTCCAAAGATCGTGGCTCCGGCGTTGTTGTGTCGGGTTGCTCATAACCTGTTTCAAACTCAGGTTTTGGGAAACGTTGTTGGGCATTTGCTCCCACCGAAAGCATAAACAAACCGATTAAAAATATATAAATCAATGACTGCTTCATCCTTCCTGGCTCTCCGTATTTTGTGTAAAATCACCCTTTATCATGTAAGGCTTGCTTGCCGGCACCCTGCTGATTGCATCCGAAGGACAAACCCTGGCTATACTACACTCATTACAATTGACACATATATCATGACGAATTTGAAGGTGCAGCGATCCGTTTCCAAAATCAGTGCATCCTTTCACACATTTCCCACAACCGATGCACAGATCCTCAACAATTTCATATTCAAAATATGGGTCCTCAATGAATTTTCGTTTGATGGCAGCAGTGGGGCATAATTGATTCTCTGCACCTGTATCAAGGGAATTGGCATCGGGTTTTGAATAGCCTCCACACAAATCACAATAGCCGCACAAATCATAGGCATGAACACATTTCACAGCAGACGTGTGCAATACACAATCCGTGGCACAACGGCCACATTGTGTACATTTGAACGGATCGATCTGCCACACGAATTTCTCTGGAGAACTGTTCTTGATTGCCAGAACACCTGCACCACCAAGCGCCAAAGCCAAAGAGAACCGTGCTCCCTGGTGAAGAAATTTGCGTCGATCCAGATGCTTATCTTTCTGTTTCATTTTCCAATTGTTTTTTTGCCTGAGGAAGCTCACAACTTCCCCTTTTCGAACATTCGTCACAAACGTTGTTTAACTGACAAGCCTGATCTGATACTTTTCCTTTCGAATGGAAAAAACCAACAAGGGCCAACAGAGATGCAAACAAGCCCCAGCGAATGAATCGGTTTATAAATTGTCTTCTTTCCATCCTTGCTCTAATTTGTTTTAGATTTAAACATGCGCAACATGTGTTTATCTTTATCTAGTGCGTAAATGACCCCTTCAGAATCCACCGCCAGATCAGGTGCTTTTCCACCCTCCGTAAATTTATCCGGTGCTGCCACCACGCTCACAAGTTTCCCTTTATGATCATATTCTTTTATGCGAACCAATCCTTTTTCTGATGTAATAAAATTTCCGTTTGATAAAAACGCAAAATGACCGGGATTACAGCAGCCACTAAAGCCATCGATCTTCAGACTTGCCTTCTCCCATGAATTTAGTAAATCGCCTCTGTCGTTGTAATGTTGCAAGGAATGCATTCCTGGATTTACCACCCACAATTCATTTTCACCATTGATCGCCAAATCGAAATTGGCACTGGGAATGATGAAACCATGCAAACTTTCAGCACCGGAAATACCTTCCATTTCACTCAACTGCTGACCATCCATGCTAAAAACCAATACCTTCCGTTTGCCTGCATCCGCAATGTAAATTTTATCAGCCGTAAGGGCAAGGGACGTGATTACGCTGGAATCTGACAAAACAGGTGACTTGTACGCCAGCTGTCCATCCATTTTCCTGATTTCGTATTTTTTTTCATATCCAATTGCCAGAACCTCATCCTTGAAGGCCACGGCTGTTACATTATCCGATAATGTTAAATACAAAAATTCATTTCCCTCTGCGTCTATCACCCTTAAAACACGATCGCCCACAAGACATATTTTATTTCCGGAAACCGCAAGCCCGGTGGGATATTCAAAATTCAAAGGAATCTGTTTAAATTCAGAATAAGCAATCAGCTCAGGATCTACTTTTTTAAATTCATCATAATTGTATTCAAAGGGATTTAAACCCCTGTTGCCAATGCGGTTTGACCGTGATTCTGCCACAAGCACAAGCACCACAACAATCACCAGAAGGCTTATAAAAATGAATATGTATTTATTTTTCATCTGCTCTTGTGTTAGTTATCTTAAAAATAAAATTTCAGCTGATCTACAGTGCATGCAACACAGCGCTTATTTTCTCTTTCTTAAATCCACACAAACCATTGTTTCGGCATCTCTCAGAACCATGTACCCGTTGGCCAGAGCCAAAGGTGCCCAGGCATCGTGACCTTGAATGATGCTCGCCTGATCTAGCAACTGGAATGATTGACTGCTTGCTTTAATGATATTAAGGGTCCCATCATCGTTGAGTAAAAATATTTTTCCATCCGCGATCATATAAGGCCCCAATCCAAAACGATGTTCTTTACCGCTCGACCATACATCTTTGGTGATATCCTCCGGATGAACGCAAATCAATTGATTCCGCTTTGAACCGCCATCCTTTGGCAGGATGCCAAACAGGTGATTCTCATAATACAGCACCGTTTGTTGCTCACAGGCAAGGGCCTGACTGGGTTTATACTCACCTAAAACGTCAACCTTGAACCCCTGATTGAAAGTCAATTGCAACATCATGCTACCAGCGCCATAGCCTGCGGTTAAAAATATTTTACCATCCGGCATGCACATTGCTGATGGTGCAACAACGGCATGGTTCCAAGCCGAAGATTTCCACAACAACTGTCCTTTATCCGAAGCATCGGCACTCACCGCAAAAACACCGCCATCCGCGCTATAAACATACATTCGTTTCCCTGCAAAAGTATAAGGCATTACAGATGCATGAGACATT
>JBFHER010000319.1:0-4495 GCA_041584055.1 Bacteroidales bacterium | reverse complement strand
TAGAAATGAGTTTTCTATCAATCGTGGTGGTATATACATTGTAAAAGTAAACAACACAATTGAAAAGGTTGTTTTAAGATAGTTTAGTTTGTATCTTTTGTATTAAAGCCCGTGGTTCGCCATGGGCTTTTTTATTTTAATGCCTGGTCTGTTAAGGAACGATTTGAAGCAAGGTTTGATTCGATTGATGCATGTGTCTTAAGCACATCATAAGTTTATGCTTTAAATCAAAGACTCTTTTTTACGGTAAACCATGCCCTGAAAACTGGCGATAAGTTCATCTGCAGAATTCTTAATTTGAACCGTATAGCTTGCCAGTTTATGATTTATGGATACTTCAAATGCCTCAGCGTAAAGCACGTCACCCTTTTCCGCAGACTTCATAAAGGAAATGCTTGCATTGATTGCCACCGCAACAGTGCCATGCGAATTTGATGCCGCAGCAAATGTTAGATCAGCAAGCGTGAACACGGCGCCGCCATGGATAATGTTTACACTGTTCAAGTGTTCTTCCTTGATTTGCATCTGTGCTTTAGCCTTGCCTGTTGATACTTCTGAGAGTTGAATCCCAAGGTGTTTTGCAAAGCGATCCTTGTCTGAAATGTAGTCTTTTACCGTCATGGTTTTTCTTTGTTGATTCTGGATCCCAAAACTAGTTTATTTCTTAATAATTACAAGTGAGTGCTGAGCTTGCCAAAGCACTGATACCATTTTGAGAACTCCTATTATCAGTAAGTGAATATTTCCGTAAAGCACAAAATGCTAATTATGAGTATTTATAACTGAAATACCTTCTTCAAAATGTGTAAAATACAAGAGGGGGTCCCACGGTAACACCTAACTGCTAAAAAATAGACAAGTAATATTGGTTCTTTGTGAAACAGCTGTTTCAAAAAGGAGTTTACAAAAAAACGGAACTGTAAAACCATCTGTTTTTAACAAACCAGGGGGCAGGAGTGGTAGAAGCAATGTTAAAAATACAAAGCAAATTCATGAATAATGATTGGTGTATTTATAGGGCACAAAAAAAGCCTCAACCTTTCGATTGAAGCTTTTAAATTGGTGACCCAGCTGGGGCTCGAACCCAGGACCCCATCCTTAAAAGGGATGTGCTCTACCAGCTGAGCTACTGAGTCATCCTGTTTGCTACGATGTAGCATTTTTCAAAATTTTTGCGGCGACTTGCCTACCCCGAAAAAAGACAAGTTTTAAATTTGCTTTATTCTTCGGGAATCCTCGGGTTTATACGATCTAAAAAAAACCGGTATTCTAAAACACGGGACTGAGCAACTGCGTCAGCCTGGGTGCTGCGAAATGCAGCAATTTAATAATGTTATTTTGATTTGTTTCGTTTAACAAACCACCTGATGAAATTGTGACCCAGCTGGGGCTCGAACCCAGGACCCCATCCTTAAAAGGGATGTGCTCTACCAACTGAGCTACTGAGTCATCCTGATGACTGCTTAAAATTGCAGTTTTTTTATAATAACAGTATTTATTCTTTTTTGTTGCTTTTCTTTAAAAGCGGTGCAAAGATAAATTAATTAGATTTTGGAACAAATAATATGGCCAGTTTTTTGAAGAAAAATCCCATCCTCAAAAAAAACCATTGATTATCAAAGTTTTTCCTTTAAAAACTGACTGGTGTATGAATCATTGTTTTTTGCCATTTCTTCCGGTGTTCCGCAGAAAACGAGGTTTCCACCTGCATTTCCTCCCTCTGGTCCGAGATCTATCAACCAGTCCCCGTTTTTAATCACATCCATGTTGTGCTCAATTACCAACACTGAATGGCCCTTTTCGATCAAGGCATCAAATGCCTTCAGTAGTTTTTTAATATCGTTAAAATGAAGCCCTGTGGTGGGCTCATCAAAAATAAAAAGCTGTGGGTCTGCCTTTTCTTTTGAAAGATAAAAAGCCAGTTTGACCCGTTGACTTTCACCTCCTGACAAGGTACTTGAGGATTGCCCCAGTTTGATATAACCAAGCCCGACCTGTTGCAGCGGAAGAAGTTTCTTTACAATCTTTTTTTCCGTTGATGTTTTGCCTTCCCCGAAAAACTCGATGGCTGTACTCACTGTCATTTCCAGAATGTCGTAAATGCTCTTTCCGCGGTATTTAACATCCAAAACTTCTTCTTTATAACGTTTGCCATTGCAACTGTCACAAAGCAGCGTTACATCAGCCAGAAATTGCATTTCAATGGTGATGAATCCTTCTCCCTGACATTCGTCACAGCGACCTCCTTCCACATTGAATGAGAAAAAGGCAGGTTTAAAGCCATTTATTTTAGCTGCTTTTTGAGACGCGTATAAGGTGCGGATGTCATCAAAGGCCTTAAGGTAGGTAACAGGATTGGAGCGGGATGACTTGCCGATGGGATTTTGATCAACAAATTCGGCATCCGTTAGAAGATGGATATCTCCTTCAAAAGCGCCATGTGCTCCTGTCTTGCCTGCGGTTCCTCCCAGTCGTTTTTTTAAGGCCGGGTAAAGGATGTGTTTTATGAGCGATGATTTTCCGGATCCACTCACCCCCGTAACAACGGTTAAGGTGTTCAGCGGGAACTTTACATCAATGCCTTTTAAATTGTTTTCAGTCGCCCCTTTTAGCATCAGGTAGTTGTTCCAGGGACGTCTTTTTGGAACGTCTATCTTGTCTTTGCCTGTGAGGTAGCGAGCAGTCAGGCAATCGGCAGATGCCAGCTTATCCGGTGTGCCATTGAAAACAACTTCACCACCCAGTCGCCCCGCATTGGGGCCGATGTCGATTAAATAATCTGCAGCGCGTATGATTTCTTCGTCATGCTCAACAACAATTACAGTGTTTCCCAGTTTTTTTAAACGCTGAAGCACGCCGATGAGTAGTTGTGTGTCCCGACTGTGCAGTCCGATGGATGGTTCATCCAGGATGTACATGGAGCCAACCAAACTGCTTCCCAGAGAGGTCGCAATGTTGATCCGTTGCGACTCACCACCGGACAAGGTGTTGGATAAACGGTTCAGTGTTAAATAACCCAGGCCGACATCGTTGAGGAAATTGATGCGATTGATGATTTCTGTTAAAAGCCGTTTGCTGATTTCCTGATCCTGCTTATTTAGTTTGATGTCTTTAAAATGTGCTTTTAACTCATTGATAGGAAGCAGCACCAGTTCCTGAATGGTTTTGCCACAAACCTTCACATAGGAGGCTTCTTTTTTGAGGCGGCTTCCTTTGCATTCAGGACATGTTGTTTTACCCCGGTATCGGGCCAGCATAACGCGGTACTGGATCTTGTACTGCTTTGATTCGACGTATTCAAAAAAGTGGTTGATTCCTTTAAAGTGTTTACAACCTTGCCATAAAAGGTCTTTTTCTTCGGCCGAAAGTTGATAGTAGGGGGTGTGAATGGGGAAGCTGCACTTTTGAGCGTTCATGATCACCCCGTTTTTCCATTCACTCATCTTTTCACCACGCCAACAAACAACACAATCTTCATAAACGGAAAGACTTTTATTCGGGATCACGAGATCTTCATCAATGCCAATGACCTTTCCAAAACCCTCACATTTTGGGCATGCTCCCAAAGGACTGTTAAAACTGAACAACTGATCAGATGGTTCTTCAAATTGCATCCCATCCGCCTCAAAATCCTTTGAGAATTTTTTGCTCACAGGTCCGGCAGCCGTAAAAATCCGGAGTACGGCTCTTTTGTTTCCTTCATAAAATGCTGTGGCAAACGAATCCCTGATCCGGCTAACATTGTCTTCATCAAATTGATTCGTCATGCGATCAACAACAAGATAGAGTTTGCCTTTTATGTCTTTACCTTGAAGGACGTCATCTATCTCAAACACCTCGTCGTTCAGTTCGATTCGGCTAAAACCCTGTTTTTTCAAGACGTCTAACTGCTCTTTTGTGCTACGGTGTTTGGGCACGGTGATGGGAGCCAGAATCATAAAACGTGCCCCTTCTTCCTGTTTTGCCAGGTAGTTAACTGCATCTTCCTCCGTGTGTTTTTTTACCTCATTTCCACTGATGGGAGAGTAGGTTTTACCAATGCGGGCATAGAGCAGCTTCAGGTAATCGTACACCTCTGTTGAAGTGCCAACGGTAGACCGTGGGTTCCGCGTGTTTACCTTCTGCTGAATGGCAATTGCAGGTGGAATCCCTTTGATGAAATCCACCTCCGGCTTGTTCATCCGCCCCAAAAACTGGCGGGCATAGGACGAAAGACTCTCTACATATCGGCGTTGTCCTTCGGCATACAAAGTGTCGAATGCTAGCGAGGATTTGCCCGAACCGGAAACCCCGGTGATCACAACCAGTTTGCCTCTGGGTATCTCTACCGTGATGTTTTTCAGGTTGTGAACTTTTGCACCTTTAATGATTATATTTCCGTTTTCGTTGATGGATGACATTGACATTTTATTTTAGCCCGCAAATTTACCGATAATAAGACAAATAATGGCGTCTGCCGTCGGCAAAACTGAGGATTATTATTAACAATGGCACT
>JBFHER010000318.1:0-4517 GCA_041584055.1 Bacteroidales bacterium | reverse complement strand
GATGGATTTTCCAGCTTTCGGACTCACATCGATGGAAATCTGAAATGTTGCCTTACCATCTGGTGCCGTAAGGGTTTCAGACACCAGTGTTGCCACGGTATTCACACCATATGTGCTATCCTCGGCAGCTTTAATTTCCACCTCAACATAGCCATCAGGATCCACAACAGGCTCATCACTATTTGCGGTGATCCTTAGTTCGCAAGAATCACGCAGTCCACCATCCAGAGTAGTGGCTGTAATTATGACCACCCCTGTATCCAATGCTGTCACCAAACCATGTGTGTTGACTGTGGCCAGCGAAGGATCACTGCTACTCCATGTAACAGACTGATTGCTCGCATTCAAAGGATAAAGCACTGTTGTCAGATTGTATTTACTTGTTTCATCTTTGTTTAACTGAAACCACCTTGGAAACATTGAAATTTTAGTCACAGGAATTACAGCACCTGGGTCAATCACTTTTAATGTGACCATTCTGTCCCTTTCTCCGGAGGCATCTTTTGCCCTCAGTCTGAAATTGTACGCTGTTGAAGCAGTATCATCAGGTGTTCCACTCAATGTCCATGTTCCCTCGCTGGTTTCGCTTACTGACAACCAGGATGGTGAACCATCCTCCGTCACCACAAGGAGTTCAGTGATCTCATCTCCTTCGGGATCCCATAAATCAACGCCCTCAAGCAGCGCATGCGTGTATGCCTGCCCTATAACGGCATCCGACAAAACTGTTGATTGCCTTGCCCAGTTTGGTGCACCGGGATACTGAAACGCTTTCAGGTGTGCATCAGTAAGCAGAAACTGGTTCAACGCATAGGGTTGAAGTGTCAACACTGGTGAATTTTCCAGGTTGGTTCGCACCAGAGGTGTTCCCCAGGTAATTCCTCCTCCGTTAATGAGTCCTACACTGTTCCATGCCACAAATTGGGAATCGGTTAAACAAGGCGTAGCCCCGGCATTCCAGGAAGTAGTGCTCTGTTTTGGGAAGAAATGACCAACCACGTTATCGTTCCAAGCCCGGTTATCATCTTTAAAAGCATAGCCGGCATAATCTTGCAACCATTGCACCACATGAAAATTGTATGTATACAATGTTTCATTTTCAACCATATCACCTGCACCGCCAAACGGGTGTCCAAAGGTATAGTCATCAAAATAAGTTGCCGTTGAAAACGGATTTGCAACCCTGTCACCAACGCTGTTGTTAAAGGCAACAGCGGCATTTGGATTTCCGGCATGGCAGGCATCTGCGAAGGCTTGATAAATGCGTTGATCATTCACATCTTCAGAAGCAGGATCGTCGCCACACTCATTTTCCATAATATTGTCCGCAGAATCAAAACACCAGGCATGAATTAAATCTCCATAACGCTCGGCATACGCTTTAAGGATAAACTCTGCATAACAGAACATGTATTTCCGCCTTGCAGGATCACTGGCTTTTATGTATGGATGGTTATTGATGAAAGCCTGGGCCTCTGGATTGGTATTGCAGAACGCTTCCCAGCGCGCTGAGAGATCCGGATAAGCGTCAGGAATACTGGCCGGGATCCGGGCAAGTAAATTGTATGAATTCACATACACCTCTACCTTCAGACCTGCGTTATTTATTGCGATCAACCAGCTTAAAAAGGGATCGCCCGTTGACGCACGCGGGACAGTCAGATTTACCGGATTGCCTTTATCGTCCGTGTCCCCCTCCCAGAGACTTTCAATGATGGGATGAGGTGCTGTATGAACCGGAGAAAAAATATTTGGACTTACCAGTCCGATTTGAACAAAATCAAGGGTTCTGAGATCCTTGATCTGCGTTATAAAATCATCAATGGTCACGCCTTCGATGTTGCCATTGTAATTTCTCTCGGGGAGCCACAAAACGCCCAAAGCACCACGCATCCATTCGGCACGTAAACCCTGATCGGGATCAGGTACCTGCGCCTGCATGGTATTCAGAGACAAAAGCAATGTTACAAAAAACAGCACGAACTGTTTATCTATTTTCTTGTAATTACATTCCATAAATAACTGTAAATAAGCATTTAAACACATTTCTATTTTTTAATGAATGATGACCGTCTGTTTGTTGCCCGTTTTCTTCTCATACTGCTTAAATTCCAGAAGGATCGATTCAACTGAAGGACAGGGGTTGGGGATGACATCCAATTCTTTGGCAATCACCCTTGCCACTTCGATGCCTTGCAGACGTTGTCCTGTGGGAGTGTAATGTACATTCCCTGGCCCTTCAGCGTACTTTTCAATGATCGCCTGTGAAAAAGTGTAAAGGTCATTGATTATTATGTTACTGTGTTTTTTCAGTTCACTTAGTGCCATGTTGTTATATTTCACCTCATCCCCCTTTATGCGACCAGGTTCCCCTTCGGGAACAGGAGTGGTGGTGGCAAAAATCAATTTTGCTTTCGGATAGGTGGATTGAAGGTAATCAATGATCTTAGCTATGTTTTCCTTGTATTCCTTCAGTGTGACATTTTGTTCCCCCTTCACTTTATCTAGTTTCCCATTAAAAAGATACTTCAAGTCGTGCAGTCCAACGTTGAAGTGGATGATGTCCCATTCAAAATCCCATCCACCTTCGAGAAAGGGCTGAAACATGCCTTTTCGGAACGTTTCCATTTTACTTATAAAATCCTTGCTGGCCCCTCCGTTTTCGTGCAAGCGGTACACACAAGCTTTCCCCAGTAAGGATTGTCTTACGTATTCCGTGTAACCAATGGAAATTGAATCGCCATAGATAAACACTTTTGGCAGTTTTTTTACCGGCTCAACATATCTGAACTGATAACGTTGCGCATTGAATTTCCCCAAATTCTTCCATGCATTTTCCCATATAGGATTGTTTTCCGCTGCAGGCATTGCAGCCTTCAGGTACATTTGAGGGAATAAGGCAGCTGTGCCGGCCAACCCAACTAACTTTAACGCTTTTCTTCTTTCCATATCCTTTTAAATAATTTACTACACGATCCTAATTAATTCTCTTTGCGTAATCCAACCTTTGTAATATCGAATGGCACAATGCCCATCTCCAAAGCCGGAGAGTTTGGTTTAAATCTGAAATCTTCGTTTTCAACATCAACAAACAGCGGATCCACCGACCTGCTGTTGGCATCAATCCCTTTTTCCTGCTGCGTTTTCAGAAATGACATTCCCAGCCCGTTATCACCCTTGCAATAATAAATATTATAATCGGTATCCGCTTCTGCAGATCTGGCGATTGGCCTTCCCCGGGCATCCTCTGTGGACGATCCCTTGCCGGGTGCCAGTTCATTGATAAAATCAACCACCTTATTTGTGGAATAAAATATATTACGCTGAATGGTGGCACCGGTCATAGGCCCTTCCCTTACTGACAGATAATAGCCCCGAGGCGGTTCAATGACATCCACCACAATGTTATTTTCACAATGGTTGTTTAGCTTTATCATGATGCCCTGAGAGGTACACTTATAAATCAGGTTCTCCGTAAAATAGGTGTCTTTTTGCCCCCCATCGGTGCGAATGGCACACTGCATGATCATAGGAGCCACAAGGTGATGTACATAATTCCGACGGAACACATTGTCGGACCCGGCTCCTCTTATATAAAAGGCATTTCCATCACCCATTTTCTCCATCACATGATGTATCTCGTTGTATTCAATCATGTTATTGTGGGCATGCAGGAATGGACTCACATCTTCGAATGTTGGATTGTTCGGGATACCGCCAAGTTCTTTTCTTCGGAGGGTTCCTGCTAGTTCGCGCCCTCCCTTTTTTAAGAAAAATTCCGTCATGCATCCTGAAACGATCATTCCTGTGTAATTTGTATGATGGATGAGGTTATTCGCCACGCGGTTTTCACCACTCTGCCACAAAAAGATGCCCGGGGAATGCCAATAAATTTCCCCAACATGGTGAACATGGTTGTTGTAAACAAGGTTGTTTTTATTTACATCCTTTGTACCCGGACCGTAGCCACACAGCAGTATTCCACCACCACCCATATGTTCTATGTGGTTCCCTGTAATTTTATTATTTTGACCATGCAAATCCACACGAATGGCACCACTGCCACTGTGCAGGAAATGGCAATTTTCGATGACACAATTTTCTGTTCCACGCAAACGAAGCAAGGCATTGTCCTTGTCCAGCATGTCCCAATCGTGTTGCAGGCCTTTATCGTCAGTTGTCAAAGTGTAGCGATCACCGTGTTTAAAGGTGAGCCCACAGAATTGAAGGTTGCGAACAGGCACGTCCTCCGGTCCGTCAAAATCAACATTACCTTCTACCCGAATAAGTTCATTCAACGTTGGTGCCACCACTGGCGAATCATTCCGTGGCCAGAGATAAATGATTCCTTCCCTGGTGTTCAGCACCCATTCTCCCGGGCTGTCAAGTTCTTCAAGCACGTTCTCCAGCCAACATGATTCTGTATCTTTCAAAAAATGGAGTACATTCATGGCATATGTTGCATCAATTGCTGTTGACACCATTTGGGATTCTGTATCAACGGACACCACAGGCAG
>JBFHER010000317.1:0-4530 GCA_041584055.1 Bacteroidales bacterium | reverse complement strand
GGGATCTGTGGTAATGGCACCCAGTGTAAGGTGAGGCATATTTACCCGATCGCGCAATTCATTAATTGAAATATCCAAATCAGCTTGCGTAATTGTTCCCAACTCGGCTTTCGCTTCTGCATAGATAAGCAGGGCCTCGGCGTATCGCATAATAATCTTTGACAGATTTCTGCTTACATCTCCTGTGGAAGCATCCACATCAACAACCCGGTATTTTTGTCCTTCATAAGCTGTCACACAGGCATTGTTTGAGGTAAGAATTGGTCCTTCGAAAGGTGTAACCGTACCATCAACAGCTATCAGTAGAGGATCACCGGGGACCATTATTGTTGCAGCAAGTCTGGGGTCACGATTCACTTCAATTGAATCAAGTCCCATATCACCTTTGTATAGATCACTTACCGAAATTGGCAAACCATCGGTACACAAATAACTGCGCACTGCAAAGCGAGTATAACCACTTCTGTTAGGCCAAATCTGTGAGTCATTTCCGTAAGCCCTTCCGTAAGTAAGGTAATCGTATTCTCTCCAAAGCATAATTTCCTTGTTGCTTTTCAGATTCAACTGATTAAAATTACTTGCATAATCACCGTTTAAGGAAAATGCACCCCCATCAATCACGGCTTTTGCTGCGGTGGCCGCAATACCGAGATATCTTGATCCATCAGAACCGCTAACCCCAAATGCTGTACCTGCGTGGTATTTTTCCCAGGTACCTTCATACAGCGCAATTGTAGCTTTAAATAGTTGTGCGGCCTCTGAACTTAATCGTGGTGAAGTAAGATCAGCTTTCGGTTTTAACAGTGAGATAGCCATATCCAGATCGCTCAACATAAAATCCACCACCTCATTTCGGGGATCTCTACCGGCATACAAATATTCGGTATCTGTATTATCGATGTACCTATCAATAATTGGCACATCTCCATAGCTTTGGAGCAATGAGAAATAGTAAAAAGCCCGAAAGAAGTAACCTTCACCCTTGTAATGATTAATGTCTGCTTCAGCGCCTTCTGCTTTCGACATATTATCAATAAAGTAATTTGCTTTCCTTACATTTGAAAAATTCCAGATCCCGCCTGTTGCAGCTGTTGGCACATTTGTATTCCCATCCAACCTGCCTGATTCGGAGGTATATACTGAAACATCCGTTCCATTATCAGGATTTGAGGCATAACCAACACCAACGGTTCCCCAGCCGGGAAGGTTATTGTAAAAGCCCGTAGCATACAATTCAAGATCGCCTGCCGTTTTCCAGAATTCCGGCTCGGAGATTTCATCCAGCGGAGTTCGGTTCAGAAAATCGTCGTCGCACGAAACAATGGGTAGTGCGAGGATGATCATTGTTAAATATATAAGTTTTTTCATGATTCTATATTTTTACAGTTTTAGAATGAAATGTTTAAACCGGTAGAAATAACTTTCGACAATGGATAAGAAATTGCAGCACTAAAGTTTCCTTTAACAGCTTCAGGATCGTACATTGGCAGATCTGTTTTTGTCCACAAGTTTTCACCTGACACAAACACCCGTATCTTATCAATGGATATTTTTTGGCTTATGTGTCTTGGAAGCGTATAACCGAGTTGCATACTTTTTAATCTGATGTAAGATGCATCCGCTACGTAACGATCTACGTTATACCTGTAGTTTCTGTTGTTGTTTCCCGGATTTGCAGCATAGGGCTTGGGATAATAAGCATCCGTATTTGGGCCCAATGGGTTGGTTGTATCTTCCGGTCTCCAATAGTCCAGATGCTCCACCATTACATTTGCATGCAAAGGTCCTTGAGCTGGCCCCCGATAATAAGAATAGCCCATATACATGTCCTTTTTACCTACACCCTGGAAAAATATGTTCATGTCAATTCCTTTCCATTCAGCGCCAAGAGAAAGACCATACTGATAACGTGGGGTTGTATTTCCAATCACCACAAAATCGCCTGAATCATCTAAGGTATTGGTGCCATTGTTAATCACACCATCTCCTGCATCTGGAACGCCATCACCATCTGTATCAACAGTTAGTTGATCCACATACTTTGTGTCGCCCGGCGTAAACTTATTATTAATAAACGACTGATCGATTTCGCGTGCCGCCACTTCCTCATCAGACTGAAACCATCCTTCCCATTCCAAGCCCCAAATTTCGCCAAGATCTCTTCCATCATAATAGCTGGACAAAAGTTTGGTTGGGTTAGGATATTCTACGATAGTACGCTTGTAATCAGAAAGCACAAAACGCACATTATAGTTAAAATCACCTAATTTTTGCTTCCACATCACTTCACTTTCCCAGCCCTGAACTCGACTTGTTCCAACATTGGTAAGTGGTGCATCAGTTCCAAGCACAGCAGGAAGTGCTTCACCCTGTGCAGCCATGTTTGTTATATCGGTTCTGTACCAGTCAAAATTTGCGGTCAGCTTGTTGCCAAAGGCAGAAATATCCACACCAAAGTCAGTTGTTTGAACCGTTTCCCAGGTAAGATTAATACTGGTTAAATCAGGGGCATTGGCAACATAATCCCAGGCACCATCGAATAAGAAGTTACCGTTGGAAATTGACATACCAGGAACATACAAATAGTTTGCAACGTTTTGATTCCCTAATGTACCATAAGAACCTCTTAGTTTAAAAGTACTTACCCAGTCTTTCAATGGCCAAAATTCTTCTTTTGCAACATTATAACCTACGGAGAATGATGGAAATCCTGCCCAACGTGATGCTTCTTCAAACCTTGAAGATCCGTCTCTGCGGTAACTCACTTCTAACAAATATTTACCTTTATAGTCGTAGTTAAACCTGCTGAACAAACTTTGTGTTGACCAGTGCGAGATGGCATCATCAACAGTTTGTTCTCCAACTGAGGTTGAGATGGAAGGAATATTATCAGATAGCAATGTAAAAGCAGTTGCTGTTAAGTTAAAAACCTCATACAACTCACTCTGATAACCGGCTAATATTTTAAAATTATGCCCTTTAAAAGATTTTGAATACGTTGTGTACAGGTTAGGTGAGAAATATTCGTTGGTTCTCAAAGCGGGCCTTACCTGTGTTTGTTCCTGAGATGGCGTTGTAGACAAATCACCATTAGGACGGTGGAATTCGTATTGCAGTGAGGTGTAAACCTGCCTGTTATTATTGCGTTTGTAATTGTACTCCAGATTAATAAACCAGTCATTTAAAGGTTCTATCACAACTCTTGGCAAGAGTGCAATCTGATTGTTCAGATTTTCTTCCCATGAAGACCTCCACGTGGGATACCAGGCATTGATGGTTGGTTCACCGAAAGTGGGATCTACAATTGGAAGTGTTGGTTTAATTTTGGATAACACATCAAAGATCCTTCCGGTTCCGTAGCTTGAATCCCATGGATAGACATCTTCACTTTGCATAATCTTTGTAAGCAAGGAGAAGCTTAACCAATCAAATGGTTTTGCATTTATTTTTGCATCAAGATTATAGCGGCTGTATGCCTCATCTGCCACAGAAAGCAATCCTTCTTCATCATATAAACCTGCTGAAATGTAATAATTTAGACTTTCGTCTCCACCTGTAAAATTCAGATTATGTTTCTTTCGGGTTGACCAATCGTTGAACAAGAATTCCTTCCAATTGCTAGATCCTGTTGCTCCAAGGCCAGCACTGGATTGATCCCAATCCAAACCATTTGCTTTGGCAACCATTGTTGGCGCGCTTCCTGGATTTTCCATGTTCATTTGAATCCAACTGAGTTCCTCTTCGGTATAATATCCTGTACCTCCAATATTATAGGATGCGTCGTTCATTGTATAAGCAAAATCAATTGCACTGGCCTGATCAGGCCATTTGGTAGGCTGCGATAATGAGAAATTGTTAGAATAGGAAACTTTCATTCCCCCTTTCATATTTTTACCACTTTTTGTAGTAATAATAAGTGCACCACCTGCAGCACGTGCCCCATAAATAGATGCAGCAGCAGCATCTTTCAAAACAGATACAGATTCAATATCTTCCGGATCTACATTGTTCATCTCCATTTCAATCCCATCCACAAGAATGAGCGGACTTGCTTCTCCAATGGATCCTGTTCCACCACTTGTTATAAAACCGCGAATATTGATATCCATCGCAGCACCCGGTTCGCCACCATAACTGGTATTGGAGACTTGTAAGTTTCCTACCGTTCCCTGCAAAGCAAGGGCAGTATTAGCCACGGGCCGGTTTTCAATAATTTCCGAATTAACCTGTGAAACAGAAGCCGTTAAGTTTACTTTTTTCTGTGTACCGTAACCTACGACAACCAATTCATCAAGGCCTTCAACTAAACTTTCCATTTTAACATTGATAACGGAATTTCCTGCTACAGCAATTTCCTGAACCTGCATACCTACAAATGAGAATACGAGCACAGCATTGTCTGCAACATTCTTAATAGAGTAGACACCGTCGAAATTTGTGATAACACCAGTTGAAGTTCCCTTTACAACAACAGTTACACCAGGCATAGGCTCGCCATCTGCATCTGTGACCTTTCCGGAAATACTTGTT
>JBFHER010000316.1:0-4539 GCA_041584055.1 Bacteroidales bacterium | reverse complement strand
GGCACCAGATCCGGATCTTTTAACCCTGGAATCGAAATCTCGTAAGTATTCAATGCTGTAAACTTCTCCATCCATCGCAAAACATCGGCTTTATCCAGGTGATCCCAATTTTTAAGTAGTGCCGCCAATTCTGACCTATTTGTTTCTCCCAAACCGGCTTTAGAAGGTGTGTAAAAGAAATGGCCAGTGGCAATTTTAGCAAAACGCTCCAGCGGTTCATCCACCTGAAGAAAAATACTAAAAACAGAGTCTCCACCGCGACTTTGCATCATGCTATGCTTTGTTTTTTGAAAATGCGTCTTTACCTTTTCATCCAGACCGGATATCTCTGTACATGTATAGAATGCTTTTAAGTCTGCAGCCCAAATTAAATGATCGAATTTAAAAATGTTTTGCGAACCATCTTTCACCGTTTTTTGCAAAGCATCTACTTTTACTATGGTGGTTTCAGTAAGGATTTCGCCTCCCCATTCAACAATTTTTTCAATTAAGGCATCTGCCAATTTTCCAACGCCACCTTTTGGATAAAAATAATCAAGGTAAAGTGTGAAATAGCTCAATGCAAAGAATGTAGGTGTGTTTTTAAAAAAATGCTGGGCAACAACATCTCTGAGTGCCCTGTCTTTGATTATTGGTTTCAGATAATCTTCAATGGGCATATTCATGCGATTGATTTTACCTACTGTAAAAAGAAACTTTGGCAGCCAGGGAAGCAGTTTCTTAAACAAGAAACCCCTATCTTTAAACAGATCCTTAAAAACAGGGTTTTCGATGCCATAAAGCACGTCCATGTGCTTCATAATCTTACGTACAATTCGGATGAACTGATGCACGTCCTCTTTGCTTTCCGGAAACTGCTTTATCAACAAATCACCGTATTCATATAAACTATCAATGTCCCTGATATTTAGAATATCTTTTCCAACACCCACAGATACAGGACTTTTCACAACTTCCAATTCAATCCCCAGATCTGCCAACATGGGGAATATGATACCGGCATCCTCCAGCGCACGCACACCGGCGTCAAACTGAAATCCGTTGCGCTTAAAACTATTTACGAGCCCTCCGCATTCCGCATTTTTTTCAATTAGCAATACTTTATTCCCTGCCTTTGCCAGGTATGCTGCTGAGGTTAAGCCAGCAATACCGCCACCAACAACAATGGTATCGTATTTCTTAGTGCTCATCATTCAATTTTAAATATCCAACTAAGTTTTGATTTAACGATCTCTTAAACCTCCCATATCAAGGCTCACATCAAAAAGCTCTTCAGCCACCTGTTCATGTAGCGCAGGAGGTGTGGGCTCTTCTTCTGTAGTTAGATTAAAAAACTTACAACTGATTGACTCAATTCCTTTATCTACGCCAAGGTAGTAAAGTGCTTCCGCTGAAACATCCGGAGACTTCAACAATTTATCAAATAAATTCCGTTTAAACCACCGATAGACAGGTCCGTTTTCCTGACCGGTTTCTGTTTTAACGGCCCCGGGATGCATGGCATTTATGGTCACGCCTGAACCTTTAAACAGTTTATTAAATTCGATCATTGACAAAAGCTGAGCGAGTTTGGCAGAGCCATAGCTTTTTAAACCTGAATATCGCCGTTTTTCCCAGTTTAAATCATCCAACTGAAGTCCCCAGGCAGCAAAACGGTGTCCTTCGGAATTCACAAGGATGATCCGTGCCTTTTCCTGCGCCATCAGCTTATCCTTCAAAATATAGTTGATAATAAATGATGATAAATAATGCACAACAAATACCAACTCAAGACCATCCTCAGTTTCTTTTCTTTCGGTGAGGTAAACACCCGCATTATGAATGAGAACATCAATGGGTGCTTCCATCTCTGCAAGCGCATTTGCAAGCTTGTGAATATCAGCTAGTTTTCCGAAATCGGCAAGCATGTATTCACATCTTACGCCATAGGTTTGTTTTAATTCTTCGCATAAGCGTTTAGATTTTTCTTCATTTCGATTGATGCAAAGCAGGTCTGCACCCATGGATGCATATTTTTTGGCCGTCAGGTAGCCAATGCCTGATGTTGCTCCTGTGATGACAACTCGTTTTCCCTTGCAATCATCTTCACAAATCGCAGGGTCTAAACGATTATTCTTAATCATTGACCACACATTAGACCACTCATACGCTTTAAAATACTTCCAGAAATACTTATTTTTCATGTCTGATCATCCAAATTTTTTCTTCATAAAACGCCTGTATGCTTTTCCAAATCTCGGAATGTTATCGAATATGTCACCCCACAAATCGTAATAGTCACGTTGTTCAATAATCTTTCCATCCTCATTTAAACTCAAACGACTGGCGCCATACATCACAGAACTTGGATTTTTCTTAAAAGTAATGGTCATTTCCCATTCAATAAATATTTCATTTCCCTCTCCTATCGCCCTCACAATTTTCATTTTAAGGTCCTTTGAGCGTTCAGTCAGAC
Organism: Bacteroidales bacterium; assembly: GCA_041584055.1. Classification (GTDB taxonomy): domain Bacteria; phylum Bacteroidota; class Bacteroidia; order Bacteroidales; family UBA5342; genus JBFHER01. Next base: position 2,084 of record JBFHER010000316.1, on the reverse strand, counting down.
GCTCGGTCATGGCTTTAAACTCATCCATCCCTCTAAGTTCCTGAATGGTATCTCTGAAATAAATATCTTTGTGATAATATGGTAAAATATGCGACCAATCGGGTTTCCCCTCCGTGTTATAGGTTTTGGACCAAAGATCTTTTACAATCTCCAGATTCAATCGATATTCTTCGGGCTTTTCCTGTTCTAATTCCATAAATTCATTTAATCATTTAACAAAGCGACGTGCAATTTAATAAAATACTATCAGTATTTTCCCAGCCAACAATAATTATATATTTAACTATAAGTTTCTTAAAATTTCACTTTCTTACGTTTAAAGTTCGTCACAAAGTAAAGATTTAGGAGTATGACGGCAGTAATTGGCTTAGTTTATTTTCTTAATTAACTCTTTCAATTCAGAAGCATTCCTGAAAAGAAATGTGTTGGATGGTAACGCGATGGTTTTATCTTTAAACTGCAAACCGGTAAGGTATACATTCACATCCTGAAATGTTTGCCTTAGACTAAGGACCAGTTTTTGCAAATCTTTTTCACTTATAAAACTGGTGACCACGGTCAACAGATTTTGAAAACGTCTAATATAATTGTAATGGCGTAAATCTTCAATGGGCAGGGTCTGACCAAGATAAACAACGTGAAATCCCTGAAGTCTCAGAATATAATTATAATACAACAAACCCAATTCATGCATTTCGTTGTTTGGCAGGAACAATACAAATACATTTTCCTTCTGAGGTTTTGGGAGCTGCTCAATGGCTACAATTAGCTTTAAACGTACAATATTTGAAAAAAAGTGTTCATGGGTGATATCGATGGTTCCTGTTTGCCACAACAGACCGACTTTTTCAAATACCTTATAAATGATCGTATCCATAAAGCGTTCAAGTCCCATGGCTGACATGGACTGACTGAAAATACTGCCAATCACATCCTCATCCTGCTTGATTATTGCTTCAATAAGTTCATTGACAAGAACGTTTTCCTTGAACGCTATCGTTTCGCTAAACTTCTTAACTTTCTCATTCAGCTCACGGTCATCCATTTTAGCGATATGTGATATCTTCACGCCATGTTGATTGAGAAAAGCCACATTCATTATTTTTTTCAACTGCTGATCAGTATAGCGTCGCGTATTTCCTTCTGTACGTTCGGGCACAACAATATTATACCGCTGCTCCCAAATTCGTAAGGTGTGAGCTTTGATATTTGTCAGCGCCTCAAGATCTTTAATTGTGTACATTTTCGGCATGAAAACAAAGATAACATAATGTTTAAAAAATTAAGCAATGTGATAAACAAAGAAATATCACATTGCTTTTTTCAATTACAATTTATAAAGGGTTTTACTGCTTGTTCTGTTGTCTATGTCTGAAAGGCGAATAACATAATTTCCCGGATCCAAATCTGAGACAGGTAATACCTTGTTGTTTACATCATTCAATCGATCGGTATAAACCAATCTCCCAGTCAAATCAAACACGTGAATCTGCTTTAAAGGTTGCTCACTTTCTATGGATATTCGATCTTTAAACGGGTTGGGATATATTTTGGATTCAAACGTTGGAATCCGCATGATTGGCGTTTCTTCAGCCCGGGGAAGTTCCACCATATCTCCTCCTGATGGTAAGACTGCATATAACCCAAACGATTCGCCATCGCTATTATTGGATGGATCTAAAAAACCGGAAGCTACCACCAGTAATGCAGTTTGTTCCAATGCAAGTGTTTTTAAGGGTGCGCTGTATGATGCAACAGTAGTCGCTCCTGTTTCATCCCTGACATCCAAAATGTAATCCATGGTTGTCAATTCAAGGTAGCCAGAGAAGCTTCCATACATGAAGTTATCCAGAATCGTGCCCGCAGGAGCCATTGTTTCTACAACATCAACCGCAGGTGCGTCTGTGGAACCATGGAACACCATCACGTGAGTTTTGCCTTCCGGCGCCACGTCCATGGCCATGTCGTAAACATGGATCTCAAATCCTACTGCCGGTTCGTAACCACTTGCACTTACAATGCCGTTGGCCACAAGACTGTACATTTTATCCTTTTCAAGGGTGGCAGTCAAATTATAAATGGAT
>JBFHER010000315.1:0-4551 GCA_041584055.1 Bacteroidales bacterium | reverse complement strand
AGGGATCATATCATATTGCGAAAAAATTGAAAGGGGATATGAAGCACAACAAACACTGAAAGCCCTCAAAGCCGTTGAAGACAAAACAAGCATTGAATACAGGCAACTCTATGCTAAATTTAACGACAAGGAGTGGCTGGATAACTATTTTAAATATTTTGGCTATGGCACCTATTACCATGCAGACCAATCTCAATTAGAGGAAAATGCGAAACTTCTTATTCCAAACATACCACTGTCCTTTTATTCATTTCACATCATGGTGCTGCTGGGGTTCTTATTTATTTTAATTTTCCTTTTGTTTGGATATTTCACCTACACACAAAAGCTGGAGAACAAGAAATGGCTGTTATGGCTGGGCATCCTATCTGCGCCTCTTGCATATATTGCGAGTGAAGCCGGCTGGGTGATGACTGAAGTGGGTCGTCAACCCTGGGTCATTCAGGACATGATGTCAACCCTGACTGCTGTTACCAACATCGACAGCACCTCCGTGATTGTCACCTTTTTCCTTTTTGTTGCAATTTTCACCGCTTTGTTGATTGCAGAACTGAAGATCATGTTCACAGCCATCGGAAAAGGAATGTCTGAACACTAATTTTAACAGCTAAAAACAAAATCCATGATACAATTATTTTCATATTCGTTTTTTCAACATTACTGGTTTGTGCTTGATGCTTTACTTGCTGCACTCCTTGTTTTTCTGTTATTTGTTCAAGGCGGTCAAACCTTTCTTTTCGAATTGGGAAAAGATCCAAAGCAAAGGACTTTAATGGTGAACACCCTTGGACGGAAGTGGGAGTTTACCTTTACGACCCTGGTGACTTTTGGCGGCGCGTTTTTCGCATCATTTCCACTTTTTTATTCCACCAGTTTTGGAGGCGCCTACTGGGTGTGGATCCTGATCCTGTTTGCTTTTGTCATACAGGCTGTTTCCTATGAGTTTCGCTCTAAGAAAGGCAACTGGCTGGGAGGAACCACATTCGATGTTTTTCTTTTTATAAATGGTGTTTTGGGAACTGTTTTAATAGGAACAGCTGTTGCAACTTTTTACACAGGTTCCTCCTTCAGCATATCGGTGATGAAATCGGTTGAATGGCATGGGGCCCTTAGAGGCGTTGAAGCTGCATTTAACCTGCACAATCTGTCCCTTGGTCTTGCCGTTCTTTTTCTTGCACGCACCAATGCCCTGTTGTATTTCATCAACTCCATTGATAATGAGGAATTGATACAAAACGTAAAAAAGAAATTACTCCCAAATGCACTTGCATTTCTTTTATTCTTCCTCACCTTTGTTATTTGGTTGTTACTCAGAAAAGGCTTTGCGGTTCATCCTGACAGTGGGCAGGTGTTTATGGAGGATTACAAGTACCTGCATAATCTGATTCAAATGCCTCTGGTTGGAGGTTTATTTATTGGCGGTGTTATTCTGGTCCTGATTGGTCTATTCAAAGCCCTCTTCCAGGGGAAAGCCGCTCAGGCAATCTGGTTTACAGGTTCAGGAACGGTGTTTGCCGTATTTGGCTTGCTTTTAATCGCTGCCTTCAATCACACGTCGTTTTATCCTTCTACGCATGATCTGCAAAGCTCACTGACAATTCAAAACGCATCATCCAGCCTCTTTACCTTAAAAGTGATGAGCATTGTATCTATCATGATTCCGTTTGTGCTGGGTTACATTTGGTGGGCCTGGAAAAGTATGAATAATAAAAAAATAAGTACTTCAGAACTGGAAGCAGGAGAAGGACATGTTTATTAAAAAAAGAAGACTATGTATCTGACAGAAATATTATGGATTATCAGCTGGCCAATTCTAATTTATGTGGCCTTAAAAGCATCGCAATTTGTCATACGTAAGTATGAGAAGGCAGAAAAACAGAAGCTTTCTAAGTGATAACAAAAGGGAACGACACATTGTCCCTCCTTATAAATTAAACATTTAAACGAAGGGGACCATTCCCTATTTTATCGTCTATCCAACGACCATCCTCACAGAGTTCTTCCAGCTCATTGAGGATAAAGTTAAGAACTTCATCTCTCGCCACCAATGGATACAGCACATGGATGTTTGGCCCGGCATCAATGGTGAATGTAATGGGTGTACCGGTGCTTTCACGAAATGATCTAATTTTTTGGATTGCCAAAAGGGAATTTGGGAGCAGCTCGATGTATCCCGGGTTTGAACTCATCATCAATGCATGCAGAGTGAGTGCTTCATTCTCAACGATGTCTGCCATCTCGTCGAAATTTCCTTCAGAAAGCGCATGGTGTAAACGATGCAAATTATTTCCGGCCTGCTTAAAACGTGCCTCTGCAAAGGGATGTGCCTCCATCAGAGCATGCCCCTGACTGCTTCCCCTTTGTTTTGATTGGCTGCTAATCACAAGAATGGCATCGTGTAAGTTTTGAAAATTTCGATGCACACCGGTTACGCGTACCGCATGATCATCCGTCATTTCAGACCTTTCTTTCAAAAAGCCCCATTGCACAAAACCACCAAACACGGAACGGGATGCACTGCCGGAAGCCAAACGAGCCAACACGGAACACCTGTCAAAAAAATCCTTTGTATCATCCTTCCAAATCCCCTGCTCAACTGCAACCGACCCCAAACACAAAGCCAATGAACTCATGGACGAAGCAGAAGAAGCGATGCCAGAAGAATGCGGAAAGCTATTCCAACTATCAATGTTTAAATGAAGCTTATTTATAAAACTGTAATCCCGGGATATATTTGTGAGGTATTCCGAAATACGTTGAGCAAAAGCTTTATTTTCAACACCTTTATAGGTAAACGTAAGTTCAAAGTGCTCAAGTGAGGCATCGTAACTGTAGGTCACGCTGGTCTCAGAAAAACACTCAGAAAGAGACATACTCAGGGACGGATTCGAAGGCAACTGATTTCCATGCTTTCCCCAATATTTTACAAAGGCAATATTTGATGGACTCCTCCACCCGACTTTTCTCCATTCCATGCAGCGATCGCTTTTACTGTTTATTTTACTTTTTTCGATATTCTAATACTACAACAATTTCAACTGGATTTGGTTGTGAGACGAAGCCATTGCTGATCTTAAATAATGATTCCCTGCATTATTTCGTGCACAAAAAAAGAGGGTATCCATCCAGGACACCCTCTTTTATACCTTTATATGTGGACCTTATTCAAAAAAGTTTCTCACCTTTTTAAAGAAACTTTTTGCCACGTTTTTTTCAGGAATAAAACTATCGGACTGTGCCAATTGCTCCACCAGCTTTTTATCTTCTTTTGAAAGGGTCTGAGGCACATAAACATTTATGTTTACAAGCAAATCCCCGCGACTATAGCCATTCACTTCAGGCACACCTTTTCCCCTTAATCGCAACACTTTGCCCGGCTGTGTTCCGGCGTCAATTTTAATTTTAACTTTTCCGTCGATGGTTGGAATTTCAATGGCTTCACCAAGGATGGCTTCCGGAACGCTTAATAAAAGATTGTATACCAAATCATTACCATCACGTATCAGTTCAGGATGCTCTTCTTCCTCGATATGAACCAGTAAATCACCGTTCACACCACCTCTTCTGGCTGCATTTCCTTTTCCGCTCACCGACATTTGCATGCCTTCTGCAACACCTGCAGGAATATTGATGCTGATAACCTCCTCGTCGCGCACAATACCTTCACCATTGCAATGTGCACATTTGTGGGTAATCATTTTGCCTTCTCCCTGACAGGTTGGACAGGCAGAACTTGTTTGCATCTGACCCAATATTGTATTGGCAATTCTGGTTACTGAACCTGTACCACCACAAGTTGAACAGCTTGAAAGCGAAGTTCCATTTTCGGAACCGTTTCCCTGGCAATGTTGACAGGCCACATATTTTTTGACCTTAATTTTTTTCTCTACACCTTCAGAAATTTCTTTCAGCGTAAGCTTTACACGCACCCGAAGGTTGGATCCCTTATTCACACGTCTGGCCTGGCCTCTGCTGCTGCGTCCACCGCCAAAACCGCCGAAATGACCACCGAAGATGTCGCCAAAAGCAGAAAAGATGTCTTCAATATCGCCAAAGCCACCACCGAAGCCACCACCAGCAGCACCTCCCACACCGGCATGTCCAAACTGGTCGTATTTCTGACGTTTTCCATCATTGCTCAACACCTCATACGCCTCAGCTGCTTCTTTAAAATTTTCCTCCGCAGCTTTATCTCCGGGGTTTTTATCAGGATGAAACTGAATTGCTTTCTTTCGATACGCTTTTTTTATTTCATCAGCTGACGCCCCTTTCGAAACGCCCAGAACTTCGTAATAATCTCTTTTAGCCATCTTTTAATCTTTATTCTCCAATTACAACTTTTGCAAACCGAATCACCTTCTCATTCAGGAAATAACCTTTCTGAACACAATCAACGATTTTGCCTTTCAGATCTTCACTAGGTGCCGGAATCTTTGTAATTGCTTCATGTAAATCCGTATCCAGTTCCTGACCGTCGGTTTCCATGGCTTTTACGCCATTTTGAAGTAAAAACTCATTGAACTTTCCCTGAATCAGCACCATCCCTTCCTT
>JBFHER010000314.1:0-4552 GCA_041584055.1 Bacteroidales bacterium | reverse complement strand
TAAGGAGGGAAATGTATTGTATCTGCATGTTCTTCATATGCCTGAAACGGGTCACATCTCCCTTGAAAAATTACCGGTCAGGGTCACCTCTGTAAACCGACTTGATAATGGACAAGGACTTGATTTTGAGCAGAAAGGAGGAAGCTTAAACATCTCATGTCCCGGGCGGTCAAAAGATGCATTGGATATGGTTCTGAAAGTGGAAACAGATAAACCTATGTTGTAATTTACGTTTGCGTTTGTCGAAGGCATAACTAAAAAAAGGAATTTAATTTAAATGATATGAAAACAGATCAATTATATAGATCACTATTATTGCTAACGATTGCAGTTGTTTTTTGTCCATACATCCACGCCCAGAATCGGAATGTATCGCTCATCAATAGTGATGGCAGCCTTTTTGTACCAAAGGACTATTATCCAAAGTTTAGCTGGGAAACAACGCCCCAGTACTTTATGTTTCAGCACAAGGACCGCTTGCTATCTTCCGATGAGCTTGAATTTATTGCAGCCCGTACCGATTTTCTATGCATTGAGAAATCGCATGGAAAGGGACAGCTTGGAGCAGCAGAGCTGGGCGCAAAACATGAGGCAGCGGCATTTAAAAAGCTCAAACCGGATGTAAAAGTGCTGTTTTATTTCAATTCCGCCTATGCCTGGCCCTATACATCCTACAGCAAGGATTTTACCGGAGAGCGCATTGAAGCACATCCTGAATTAAAAAAGTATTTGCTTACCAATCCAAAAACAGGAAAATTATATGAGCATTATGGAGCATTTTGCTTTGATGTGTTAAACCCTGAATTTCGTGAGTGGTGGGTTGAAACGGTGGCTAAAGGTGTTCGGGAATCCGGTTGTGATGGCGTTTTTATTGATCAGATGCACGGCAATAGCCGGTTTCGAAAAGAGAAACAAGCCGAGATTGAAAAGGCAATGGGAGACATGATGGGCGCATTGAAAAATAAAATGGATCCTGATAAAATACTGTTGGGCAACAATGCCAACAACGACGATGCAAAATATGTATATCCGGTGTGCGATGCCCTCATGTTTGAAAACTATGCTGTCGCGAGATCCAGTAAGGAAAGCCTGTTAAAAGAGTGGGATGATATGCTCAAAAATGCAAAGGAAGGTAAAATATCTGTTTTTCGTCTCGGTGTTGAAGGAACTGGACGAGGAAACCTCAGGCCTGCAGATGAAATGCCAAAATTATCTCAGGAGAAGTTAGAATTTGCTCTTTCATGCTATCTAATTGGGGCGCAGCCATATTCTTACTTTATGTACAGTTGGGGATGGAAATTGGCAACAGGTCCCCTGGTTGATTACCCCGAATTACAAAAGCCATTGGGTGCTCCTAAAGGTGCCTATAAACGGACAAGTCCTGACGCTTGGGAGTTTACACGTGAATTTGAACACGCAAGTGTGTGGGTGGATACGGATGAAAGAAAAGCAAAGATTACCTGGAAAGACTAATCATGCCACAAAACTTTTCTCATTTTGTCCAAGAGAATGTCTCAGGATTCTTGCTTTTGAAGATCACATTATATTGTAAGTTGCTGAATATTAGTTGTTTGGTTGGTAGCGACTAAGTCCCGTTATTATTGAAACGGTCTATTTAAGTTAGTAATAGCACGAATAGAGCAAATGATAAACCTGTTTTATACCCATTTTTACATTTGGGTACGCTGTGACAATTATTCAATGAATTGTTATTGCTTGACCTTTTTATAAAAGAAACATACAACATTCATGAAAAAACAATTGGTATTTATATTCGCTTTGATGGTGGGAATTATTTGCATGGCGGCAGAATCTGCACCAGTGATGAAGGCTGACTTCTACGTATCTACCAAAGGATCGGATACATGGTCGGGGCGTTTGGCGGAACCAAATGCGCAGGGAACTGATGGCCCTTTTGCCACCCTGGATCGGGCTCGTGTGGCTGTACGGGATTTGAAAAAAACGAAATCCAACAACATTCATGTCTATATTCGGGAAGGTGTATACCGATTGAATGAGACGGTGGTGTTTGGACTTGAAGATTCAGGTGTGGGAGAAGCCATCATTACCTATGCAGCCTATCCGGGTGAAAAACCAGTTTTTAGCTCAGGAAAAGAGATCAAAAACTGGAAAAAAGTGAACAGAGAGTTACCAGGGCTGCCCGAGGCTGCAGTTGGAAATGTTTATGAGGCAGATGTTGTTGATCATTTTCTAACTCTCTATGATGATGAAGGAATCCTGCCACGCGCACAATCTCAGCCATTCAAACCTTTAAAAGGGAGCAATCAGTGGGAACTCTATTTTCCGGAAGGAACTTTGAAAAATTGGGCGAATGTGAAGGATGTGGAAATTGTGGTGATACCAACCCGTGATTGGATGATGAATATTTTACCGTTGGAATCCGTGGATGAAGCATCAGGGATAGCACGGACATCCATCGAAGCAACTTATTCAATGATAAAGCATAATTGTTGGGTTGAGAATGTAATTGAAGCGCTTGATAAACCCGGTGAATGGGTATTGAACACACTGGAGGGAAAAGTGTATCTCTGGCCAAGAAACAAGTCGCAGGTGCTTGCCCCAACCTTGCTTGAGCTTATCCGGGTAGAAGGTGAAATCAACAAGGAAGGCCCGATGGATATTCCGGTAAAAAATATTTGCTTTCGCGGTCTAACCTTCAAACATGGTGAACGTTACACCTTAACGAACAACGATGCCGGTTTGCAGCACGACTGGGACATGCTGGATAAGGACAATGCCATGGTTCGCCTGCGTGGGGCAGAGAATTGTGCAATAGAAGACTGCCATTTCCTTCACAGCGGCAGCGGAGCAATTCGTGTGGATTTATATGGGATCAACAACAAAATTACCAACAATCATATTGAACACCTGGGAGGTGGAGGTATTTTGCTCTGCGGCTACGGTCCCGGAACAAAAGACGTAAATAAGAATAATCTGGTGTATAACAACAATGTGCATCATGTGGGTGAATTGTACTGGCATTCACCCGGTATCTTTTTGTGGCAAAGTGGCGAAAACCGTGTGACCAATAATTTAATTCATCATACAAACTATTCAGGTATGATAATCTCCGGGTGCGTTATTCGTTTCTTTCAGATGCCCGATAACCGTGAGCAGGTGCGAGCAATCAGGAAACATGAGGTAGGAAAGTTGCCTGAAGATCTACAGTATAATGATGTGAAGTCTTTTCTGCACAGTCGTAATAACATCATTGAATACAACGAGATTCATAATGTCATGCAAATACTTGGTGATGGCAATGGCATCTACATCCGTGGCGCTGGCTCCGGCAACATTATACGTCGAAATTACATCCATCATCTGGTGGCCGAAACAGGAAAGCAGAGTGGTATCAGAACAGATGGCGGACAAATGGATGCCCTTATCGCAGAGAATATAATTTATAAATGCACCTCCCAAGGCATGACATTGAAATTGAACAATCGGTTTGAAAATAACATTATTGCTGGCATTACCGAACCACGTATTGTATATTTAAAAATAGTTGAAGGACCGATGAATGGAGCCAGCAACAAACGAAATATTTTTTATTCCTTTTCAAAAGGGTGCACCTTTATCGCGGAACCTTCGGAGGGTAAAGGTCTGGTTGGTGAAGACAGCCGTGGGCGTGTGCCTGCCAGAATGAAGGATATAGACTCCGATTACAACATTTATTTCTGCAAGGAAGATCCGGGTGTGGGTGAAAAAACACTTGCAAAACTACAGGGTGACGGCGTGGATGCAAACAGCAGCGTTGTAGATCCCTTGTTTGTGGATCCCGAAAATGGAGACTTTCGCTTTAAACCGGGTTCTCCGGCTTTGAAGATGGGTATTCTTCCAATCGATATATCCAGGGTTGGCTTGCAAAAATAAGACCTGCATTTCGATAATTATCTAAGGATAAGGCATATAGTGTCTGTATTGTGAAAGGTTAAATAGAAGAAGGGTTAAAAAGTTAAAAGTTGATGGTTCACCGCTAGCGCGGTTTTGCAAACCGTGCCTATCTTGCACCCTTCGCTGGCGCGGAAATTCATCCTTGCCCTTACAATCGTTAAAAGCTTTCAACAAGAAAAGGGTGCCGTTTTTGGTGTTGGGTCAATAAACCTATTGAGTTTTGGAGCAATACGGTCGTCCATTCTTTTACATTAAACCTATAAACTGTTGATCTGTAAAGTGGTTTTTCAATTGTTTTCTTAATTCTGTCGAAGGATATGTGTAAAGCAAATATTTTGCTTATACGCTCAATGTGCTGAAATACAATGGAATATGAAATTGCATTATTTATTTATGGTTGAATTCAGCAAGCATTTGGTTGATTTGGGTAAGCATTCTGGTTATAATGGAAGTATTTTTAAAAAGTCTCTCTGAATAAGATAAAGACAGGTTAATTTTTTTAAAAAAAATTAAGATTCTGTTTGCGGAATCAGCCACACACCAAAAATGATATTTTGTATTTTAAACATGCATCGAAAATGAAAATTCATCAAAAAAAAATTGTTATTCTAAGTTTAATTTTCCTTGTATTTGCAAC
>JBFHER010000313.1:0-4556 GCA_041584055.1 Bacteroidales bacterium | reverse complement strand
TGTCATGTCAATTTGTTTTGTAAATTATTCCAGCATGTAAAATATAAAAAGATTGCTAGATCACTGCATATTTCTTCAAAAATAATACGCATAAGCATCTCGTGGAACAACTATCATTACATTGTTTTAACAGTAACAGAATCGTTTTTGTTTTGATTTATTCCAAATAAAAACTATTTAAGTAATTTGCAGGATCGGCTCATTGATATTACGTAAAGGCAGTCGTGTTTTTTAGCGGGAGGTCCTGTAGGTAATTACGACAACAACTTTCGTCCCATCAACTCCATCATCCTCCTTTGCTAAATCAACAATCTCTTGCTTCACCTGGATTTTTTTGCCTGCATTTACCTGTTTAATAAACTCGTCAATTGTTTTTAATCCAAGGCCAGAACCACCTGTCTCAAGTTCTTTTGCCTTTTGTCGACCGATGCCATTGTCTTTTATCTCAATTATTAGGTTACGTTTATTGTTTATTTGTATATTGATTTCTAATAATCCACCACTCCCCTTTAACCTTAATCCATGTTTAATGGCGTTTTCAACGTGAATTTGTATAATCATTTTCGGAATAAGGCTTTTCATACTTACTCTGTCGTCCACCTTTAGTGTAAATTCAAACAAATCCTTAAATCGGAATTGTTGTATTTCTACAAAGTTTTTCACCAGGGAAAGTTCATCTTCGAGGGAAACAAGTACCGATTCTGTATTATTCAGACTGGAACGAAGCACTTTCATAAAACTTGAAAACAAATCGTAGGCCTCTTCTTTTCGACCTTGCATCACTACGGAAATAATGCTATTAAAGGTATTGAAAATAAAGTGCGGATGAAGCTGGTTTCGAAAAGTTGCCAATTGCAATTCACGAACCTTATTTTGCAATTCATACTTCTCTCTTATTCGGTTTTCCTGTAGCTTCTGGATGACAAAAACAATTAATGTAATCAGCAAATAGATTCCCAACCACAGAAGGTACTTTAGCTCGTATAAATGATTGCGCTTATATAAATAAAAGACTGTTCTATTTTTCAAGGTTACTTCAATATTGGCATTGTCACCATTAAACTTTTTTACGGACTGGCTTCGATCAAATGCCTCATCTACAATTATTTCGTTATGATGCTTAAAATCATCAGAAAACAGATGTAAATTTCGATTGCCTTCCTCCCATGCACAATGAACAAGATCAGCATTTCGTCCTAGAATAACAGAATGTCTCCAGAAAAGGTCTTTGCCTAACAAAAGTGGTAATTCTATGATCTTACCGCTATGAATGTTAATGTATTGAACTTTATCTCTGGACAACTGAGCCAGAATGAAATTATTATTTATTTTTTCTGCCCATAACGCGTAGTTTTTATCTTCGAAATTGAGAACCAGGGAATCAATCAAATCACCTGTGGACGAAAATTTATAAAGCAAACAACACTTGTTCTGAGGTGCCACGGAATGTGCTAATCCAACAATGTATTTTTCTTTAAAGTCCGTTTCATAAATAAATGGTAAAAATTTAGATCCTATTCCAGTCTGTATTTTAACAGGATTAAAAAGCATGGTAAGATCATCATCAAATGCAATTAGCCAGGTACTATTGTCCTTAAAATTCACATTTTCGTTCTCGGCAAAATTATTTGTAGCCCTTGATCCGCAAATTATCTCAAAGCGGGCATCTTCATCAATGTCTACAAATTGTAAATAATTCAAAGTAGCACCTATGCTTTCTGATGTTTCAAGCACTCCACTTTCGGGGTGTAATACGATTATCCGTCGAGGGTATTTTGAAAATCCGTTATGTAAAACAAAAACAATTTCTTGTGTTCCATCGTTATTCAGGTCAAGACATTTTACTTGTGTAATTTGAATATCGAACTTTCCATCTTCATAGGTTCCTACCTTTGAGACGAAGAATTCCTTTATTTCAGCATCACCTGACAAAGCTTCAAAACTGTTAAGAAACAAGCTATCGTCATGAGTTGTAAATCCGTAGATTTCAATCAAATCATTGTGATTGGTATCATAAAAGAAAAGTTCATTAACCTTTTCTAAAATTTCACCTTTAAAGTTTGTTTGACCAACCATTTGATTTTTATCATCAAACACAATAAAAGAAAGATGATCCAGATACTCTAAAGACGTAATCCTCTCATGCGTACCATCCCCATTCAAATCTTCAAAATAGTTTTTCGTCCCCCCAACAATCCCAACATGTACTTCCTTTACAAATTCAACGGAATACTTTTTAAATGTTTTTTTAGGTAGCAGAATCAATAGCGGAATTGTTAGGATCAATGCAATCAACCATTTGGATGTTAAGTATTGTTTCATGCAATTAGTTTGAAGGTGTTTAAATATAGGAATATGGAAGGAAAGATGCAAATTATAACGAGTTGCTTCAATCCCGATTATAATTTGATGTTTGAAAGATGTAAAATACCGCCCGCTTGTCCATCCAGCCATTCGATCCTCAGCATCGTTTCGTATGTGTCAATAAAAAGCTCGCCCCGGGATACTCATTCGCTACAGACTTTGTCACTATCTTCGTAAAAAAGCTCCAGCGGCAAACAATGCATCCCTGTGCTAATCAAAGCACGCTATTATTTGTAACGCACACTGCCTGTACCCTGCATCGTTGAAACCTGTTACCTTAACACCCTCACATCCTTTAACTCATCCCTTCAACATTTCAACCCTTTTAAACCTTTCAACTCTTTTAAACCCTTTTAAACCATTCAACCCTTTAACCATTTTCATCAATCCTGAAAGATCTGTGATACTGTCAGGTTGACTCGCAGCTATTTGCACCAGTCTCCGGGTCACAAAAAAGGCCATCCACAGATGCAGACGGCCTTATATTTGATTATTTTTAAGCTCTATTTTGCTTCAAGTGCAGCTTGTGCAGCAGCCAGACGCGCAATAGGAACGCGGAATGGAGAACATGAAACATAATCCATGCCAACGCTATCACAGAATTTCACTGAGCTTGGCTCACCACCATGCTCACCGCAGATACCCAATTTAATATCTTTGCGGGTAGATCTTCCTTTTTCACATCCGATTTGAACCAATTGGCCAATGCCTTCCTGATCCAGCACCTGGAAAGGATCGTTTTTAAGAATTCCTTTTTCAAGATACACTGGTAAAAATTTACCGGCATCGTCACGTGAATAACCAAAGCCCATTTGGGTAAGGTCATTTGTTCCGAAAGAGAAGAACTCTGCCTTTTCTGCGATCTTATCAGCTGTTAAGGCAGCGCGAGGAATTTCGATCATGGTTCCAACCATGTAATCAACCTCAACACCTTTCTCAGCAAACACCTCAGCCGCTACAGAACGAATGATGCTTTCCTGCAACTCAAACTCTTTAACAGTTCCAATCAGCGGAACCATGATTTCCGGCTTCGGATTCAAACCTTTCAATTTCAGATCACAGGCAGCCTCAATAATTGCTCTTGCCTGCATTTCTGTTATTTCAGGATACGTATTACCAAGGCGACATCCCCGATGACCTAACATTGGGTTGAATTCATGCAAGGAATCAACTTTTGCTTTCACAATACTTACGGGAACATTCAATTTTGACGCCATCTCAGCCTGAGACTCATCATCGTTAGGAGTAAACTCATGTAAAGGTGGATCAAGTAGACGGATCGTTACGCCATAGCCATCCATCGCCTCTAAAATTCCTGTAAAATCTTCGCGCTGAATAGGCAATAATTTAGCAAGTGCATTTTTACGGCCTTCAACATCATCTGCCAAAATCATTTCACGAATGGCCCAGATACGATCTCCTTCGAAGAACATATGTTCTGTACGGCACAAACCAATTCCTTTTGCTCCAAACTCTAATGCTGTTTTTGCATCCGCAGGGGTATCAGCATTGGTTCTTACGTACATGCGTGTATTTTTCTCAGCAAGATCCATCAGTTTTCCGAAATCGCCGTCCAATGTAGGCGTAATGGTTGCCACTTTTCCTTCATAAACTTCACCGGTTGAACCGTTCAAAGAAATATATTCTCCTTTTTTAAACTCTTTTCCATTCACTTTCAGTGAAGTTGAAGAAACTGAAATACCGGCAGCTGAAGAAACACAACATTTACCCATTCCTCGTGCCACAACCGCAGCATGAGAAGTCATACCACCACGTTCGGTAAGAATTCCTTCTGCAGCATACATTCCTTTTAAATCTTCAGGAGAAGTTTCACGACGTACTAAGATTACTTTCTCGCCTTTTGCTGCTTCTAATTCTGCATCCTCAGCAGAGAAAACCACTCTTCCTGTAGCGGCACCCGGAGATGCAGGCAAACCTTTTGACAAAACAACTGCAGACGCAATTGCACTTTTTTCAAACACTGGGTGCAGTAATTCATCTAATTTTCCAGCTTCCTGACGCAGAATCGCTGTTCTTTCGTCTATCAGACCTTCTTCCAGCATGTCGATGGCCATTTTAACCATGGCAGCGCCTGTGCGTTTTCCGTTACGGGTTTGCAACATCCACAATTTATTATCCTGAACGGTGAACTCCATATCCTGCATATCGTGATAATGGTTCTCCAATTTTTG
>JBFHER010000312.1:0-4558 GCA_041584055.1 Bacteroidales bacterium | reverse complement strand
TTCAATTATTGGTGCCAGTGAAACCAATGCCGGAACATCGTATGAATATACGCTCTATAAAAATGAAATTCCTGCCAATGAGCTGGATCGATGGCTAACGCTTGAATTTGAACGTTTCTCAGACCCGGTGTTGCGACTTTTCCATACTGAGTTGGAAACGGTTTATGAGGAATACAACATGATGCAGGGCATGGATGAGATGAGGGCCATGAATGCGCTGATGGAAGCACTTTTTGAACATCATCCCATGGGGAAAAGTATCATAGGGACTTCTGAAGATCTTAGAAATCCCAGTATGAAAGGGATTGTTAAGTTTTTTGAAACCTGGTACGTACCAAATAATATGGCCATTATTCTGTCGGGTGATCTTGATCCTGAAGATGCAATAAAAAAGATAGATGGCACTTTTGGAAAAATGAGTTCAAAACCACTTCCTGAAATCAATTTTCATGAAGAAAAGTCACTTGTTTCACCTGTTGTGAAAACAATCTATGGACATGAACATGAAATGTTTAATATGGCATTTCGCTTTGAAGGTATCACCTCTGACGATCGGCTTTATGTAAGCATGATTGACATGATGCTTAACAATGCACATGCAGGTTTGATTGACCTTGATCTTGTTCAGCAACAGCGGGTGTTTAAGGCAGGTTGTACCCCACGGTTTTACAGTGATTATGGGATCCATTTCTTTTATGGGGCTCCCCGTTTTGGTCAAAACCTGGATGAAACCAGAATAATGGTTTTGAATGAAATAGAAAAGATCAGACAAGGTGAATTCGAAACCTGGCTTATGGATGCCGTTGTTAATGACTTAAGATTGCAGCAACTAAGGTTGTTGGAGTCCAATGATCGGGTGAGGTTTTATTTGCAATCATTTGTGGCAGGCAACACTTTGGCAGATGAGCTTTCCTTTCTTGATCGTCTTAATCGACTGACGAAAGCTGAAGTGGTTGCATTTGCCAGGGAGCACTATAAAGAAAACTATGTGGTTGTGAATAAGTTAAATGGAACGCCCAGATCGCTTGAGAACATTGAAAAACCACGGATTACAGCTGCGATGATTAACAGGGATCTGCAATCAGATTACCTCAATAAGTTTCGAAATCAAGTGTCGAAACCATTGGTTCCTGAATATCTGGATCTTGAAAGTGCAATTGGGAAAGAACAACTTGAGGATGGGCTTGAACTCAAGTACATTAAAAATGAAAATAACGATCTCTTTACTTTAATGTATATCACCGAAATTGGAAAAGATCAGGACCCTGAACTGGCCCTTGCAATGGAGTATCTTCCTTATCTGGGTACAAACAGATACTCCCCTGAAGAAATACGTGAAGCGTTTTATCGTTTGGGTATTTCCTTAAAAACATCCGTAAAAGAAGATATTTCATATATATACCTGAGTGGTCTTGAGAGAGGATTGCATCCCGGGATAGAGCTTTTAGAACACCTGATCCAGAACGCAAAAGTGGAAGAGGAAGCGTTTGATAATTTGATAGATGGTGTGCTTAAACAAAGGGAGAATCAAAAAAAGGATCCTAAAATGATTCGGGAGGCGATGATGGCCTTTGGAAAATATGGAGAGCATTCTGCTTTTAGGAACATTCTTTCAGAGGACGAGTTGCGAGAAATTAAGCCTGAAAAACTTGTCGACAGGATCAAGAATCTGAGCGATTTTAAGCACACGATCTTCTATTATGGAAGCAAGTCTGTGTATGAAATGAAAAAATTGTTGTCGAAAGTTCACAATGTGCCTAAAGTCTTGAAGGATGTGCCAGTGCCGAAGGATTACATCTCACTGGATTTTTCAAAACCGAGAGTGCTGCTATTAGACAGACCCAGTGAACAGGTTGAAGTGCTGTTTCTTGCTAAGGATAAACAATTTGATGCTAAAACATTCATTACTTCATCCATCTTCAACGCTTACTATGGCGATAAAATGAGTTCTGTTGTATTTCAGGAGATCCGCGAGGCAAAAGCGCTAGCTTATTATGCCACGGCATCTTTTGCCACTCCTGGAAAGGCAAATGAAGATTTTTTTATTGAAGGTATTGTTATTACACAAACAGATAAAATGAAAGAGGCAGTCGCTTCCATGAGTGCTTTGTTAAGTGAGATGGTTGTGTCGGAAAATTCATATGCGTTTGCTTGCGACAATATCAGGAAAGAGATACAGTCGGAGAGGATTGTGAAAACGGATATTTTCTGGACCTGTCAGGAAAACAAAAGACTGGGATTAAATTACGATTACAGGAGACAAAAATACAAGGCTGCAGAAACCCTGACACTCGATGATATGCAGGTGTTTTTCAATAATCATATCAAAGGTAAAAATTATACGTATTTGATTATCGGGAACAAAGATGAAATGGATTTGGAAACATTAAATTCCATCGCGAAGATAGAAGAGTTAACCCTTGAACAAATCTTTAATTTTTAAAAACAAAGCTAACACGCTTGTCTAAAAGGAGATTTTAAACCCGAATATTCTCTTTTATTATTGTAATAAATATCATGCAACTCACATATGTACCTACGTATATGTGTTGTAATTAATGAAAAAAGTCTTTAATCCGGGGGTCACTCTATAAAAAAGAATTAATTTTGCAGGCTGTTATACTATTCTAGTAGATAAACAAACAAACAAAAACAAACATATAATTATGGCAGAAGCAAATAACACGAAGTTGTTCGCTGAATTCCCCGAGATTTCAACGCAACAATGGATGGATAAGATTACTGCTGATTTAAAGGGTGCTGATTTTGAACGTAAGCTTGTTTGGAGAACAAACGAAGGTTTTAATGTTCAGCCTTTTTACCGTCAGGAGGATCTTGAAAACGTTAATTATCTGGATGTGCTTCCAGGTGAGTTTCCTTTTGTAAGAGGATCTCAAAAAGACAACAATTGGTTCGTTCGTCAGAACATCCTTGTGAAAGATGTAAAAGCTGCTAACAAAAAAGCGCTTAACATTCTTAATAAAGGTGTTGATTCACTAGGTTTTATAATCGAGGATGCTGATTTGTGTTCAGTTGTAAATGTTGCAACCTTGCTTGAAGGGATTTGTCTTTCAGCTGTTGAACTGAACTTTACCGTTATGGTGAAGAGCAAGGAGTTCGTTGAGAATTTCATGGAGGTGGTTGAGAATAACGGATACAAGCCGGAAGACATCAAAGGTTCTTTAAATTGGGATTGTTTTGGTCGTTTACTTTGCAAAGGGGTATTCAGAACCGGAAGTTTGCAAGGTGATATGAAGGAAGCTGCTGAACTGATTGAGATGAGCAGTGCGTTTTCAAACTTCAGGGTGTTGACTGTCAATGCAAAATATTTTAACAATGCAGGTTCATTTATTTCTCAGGAGTTGGGTTTTGGACTGGCAATGGGGAATGAGTACCTATCCTTGTTGACTGAGGCAGGAGTTGATGCTTCAGCTGTTGCTGCAAATCTGAAATTCAATTTTGCCGTTGGATCGAACTATTTCATGGAAATAGCCAAATTCAGGGCTGCGCGTTTGGCATGGGCGAACATAGTCGCTCAATACACTGAAGACAAAACGTCGGCAGTGATGAATATCCATGCTGAAACATCAAACTGGAATAAAACAGTTTTCGATCCTTATGTTAATATGTTAAGAACGCAAACTGAAGCAATGTCAGCATCTCTTGGGGGTGTTAATTCTTTAACAGTCCTGCCTTTTGACTCTACATACAAAATATCTGATGAGTTTTCGGAAAGGATCGCACGTAATCAGCAGCACTTGTTGAAAGAAGAGTCACATTTTGATAAAGTGGCAGATCCCTCTGCCGGTTCTTATTACATAGAAACATTAACGGACAATATTCTGGATCAGGGATGGAAAATT
The DNA here is from genome assembly GCA_041584055.1 of Bacteroidales bacterium. Classification (GTDB taxonomy): domain Bacteria; phylum Bacteroidota; class Bacteroidia; order Bacteroidales; family UBA5342; genus JBFHER01. The sequence continues at coordinate 695 of JBFHER010000312.1, read as the reverse complement.
TTCCTTTCTGTTGAAGATAACGGAGGATTATTTGCTTCCTTAAAGGATGGAATGATTCAGGCTGAGGTTAAGAAAGCGGCGGATAAACGCTGTGCAGATATAGCAAACCGGAAAGAAGTTCTATTGGGAACAACACAGTATCCTAATACAAATGAGACCATGGCCGGGGAGATTAAGAAATCCGGATCTTGTTGTTCTTGTGCCTCATCTGATGCAAAAAAAGAAATAGAAACACTAAGCTTTGCAAGAGGAACAGAAGCCTTTGAAGCCTTGCGTTTGCAAACTGAAGCGGCTGCTAAAAGACCAAAGGTTGTAATGTTGAAAGTTGGAAACCTTGCAATGCGTCAGGCCCGTGGCCAGTTTGCAGGAAACTTTTTTGGTTGTGCCGGTTATGAAATCAGCGATACCCTTGGTTACAATTCTGTGGAGGAAGGTGTGAAAGCTGCCAAGGAGAAAGCTGCTGATATTGTTGTTTTATGCAGCTCTGATGATGAGTATGCAGCGGCTGCTCCATTGGCGAAAGATCTGCTCGATGATGAGATCCTGGTAATTGCCGGAGCTCCTAAGTGCGCTGATGAACTCAAGGCAAAAGGCATTGAGAACTTTATTCATGTGCGATCAAATGTGCTTGAGGAGCTAAAAGGGTATAATTTAAAGTTAGGAATCAAATAGGTAACTAGAATCAAGAATCAAGA
>JBFHER010000311.1:0-4576 GCA_041584055.1 Bacteroidales bacterium | reverse complement strand
TTTGCTTGAAGGTCCACCGGATGAGGCCTACTTCGAGGGGCCATGGGGGGCCACATCAAACCAACATGGCTTACCACGCTTTGCGCACGCAAGCTTTAAAACGGCCTACCCTTTTGGTCAGGTGTTTTTAAACGATAAAAGCCTTCCCGTGGAAGTCGTTATTGGCGCCTTTAATCCGCTTATTCCCGGTAATGTGGATGACAGCAGCATTCCGGTGGTCATTCTTGACTACCATGTAAAAAACACGAGCGATAAGGCGATTACAATCTCACTTGCCGGATCGATACAAAATTTTATTGGCTTTGATGGCACCAGAGGACATGCCATCAAAAATGTGAATACCTATCGTGAAGGAAATGGTATTAAAGGTATCCACTATTCTTCTAATGGCGTAGACCCTGAGAGTGAACAATGGGGAACGATGAGTTTTGTATCATTGAATGAGGGAGAAACAACATACCGTACGGCATGGCAGCCTCTTACCAGCCGTTGGGATAAAAAAAGGCTGGATTTTTGGGACGATTTTTCTGAGGATGGCGCACTGGAGCCGAGGGTAAATGAGACAGCCAATGCGCCCATGGGTTCTCTGGCTGTAAAAACCGATCTGCAACCCGGCGAAGAAAAGAATTTTCGTTTTTTAATCAGCTGGCATTTCCCGAACCGGGGAACCTGGGATAAACCCGGTTTCTGGAAATACGTAGCTGCTAATATGGGGAATTATTATGCCACGCAATACGCCGATTCGTGGGATGTGATTACGAAAACACTTCCTCGTTTGGCCCCATTGGAAAGCAAAACGAAAACCTTTGTAAACGCACTGATTGAGAGTGATATTCCTGTAGAAATAAAAGAATCAGCTCTTTTTAATTTGGCACATCTGCGTACCCAACTGGCATTTCGTGTGAAAAGCGGGCATGTATTGGGATGGGAAGGTATTTTTGATGATCGGGGGTGTTGTTTTGGTTCGTGCACGCATGTGTGGAACTATGAGCAAACAACCGCATTTTTATTCGGGGAATTGGCAAAAACCATGCGCGATGTAGAATATGGCTATGCCACCGATGAAACAGGCTTGATGAGTTTTAGGGTTTACCTGCCACTGGATACTGCACAATTATGGGGTAAAGCAGCCGCCGACGGACAAATGGGCTGTATCATGAAATTTTACCGTGACTGGCAACTATCGGGCGACGACGCATTCCTTAAAAAACATTGGCCCATGGTGAAGAAATCGCTTGAATTTTGCTGGATTCCCGGCGGATGGGATGCCAATAAGGATGGCGTGATGGAAGGTTCGCAACACAACACCATGGATGTTGAGTATTTCGGGCCAAACCCACAAATGGGATTCTGGTACCTTGGGGCCTTGAAAGCATCGGCTAAAATGGCATCCTATCTGGGCGATAAGAAGTTTGCAAAAACCTGTAACGATTTATTCGAACATGGTTCGGAATGGATGGACGCAAACCTGTTTAATGGGGAATATTACGAGCAACACATTCAACCGCCCATGTCGGCAGATAATGTAGCCGAATCGTTGATGGGAGCAGCAAATAGCAGTAATGATCTCGATCTTACATCGCCTGACTACCAGCTTGGGGAAGGGGTACTGGTAGATCAGTTGATCGGTCAGATGTTTGCCCATGTGGTTGGTTTGGGGTATTTAGGTAAAGCGGATAATATTAAGCGCACACTGGAATCCATTATGAAGTATAATTATGTGGATCACATGTACACCCATGCCAATTTTCATCGTTCTTACGCCCTTGGCGATGAATCGGCTTTAATCATGGCTGCTTATCCCGGGGAACGACCAGATAAGCCTTTTCCTTATTATACCGAGGTGATGACGGGTTTTGAATACACCGCTGCCATTGGGATGCTTCAGGAAGGCCAAACAGAGAACGGATTAAAATGCATCCGGAGCATCAGGGATCGGTATGATGGGAAGAAAAGAAGCCCCTTTAATGAAGCCGAGGCAGGGCATCACTATGCCCGAAGCATGATCGCCTGGGCAGGCGTTTTGGCAAGCTCAAACTTTCATTACTCAGCCGTTGATAAAAGCATGTCCTTCACCTCCGTTCCGGGAACGTACTTCTGGAGCAATGGCTACAGCTGGGGAACCTGCGAAGTTAAAAAGGATGAAGCGACGCTTAGCGTGCTATCAGGCAAGCTTGAGCTGAATCTCTTTTCGTTGGATGGCGTGGGAACAAAAAAACTAAAGAATAAGACAATCAAAGCCACTGAAAAATTAAACATAGAACTATAATATTATGAGATTTACGATTCTAATTGGATGTTTATCCTTGTTATGCGCATGTAACCCTGCAAAAAAGAGTGCGCCCGGAACTTTTGCTTCTGATCTGGCATTTTTAAACCAACATACAGATGCAATAACCTTATCAAAGGGGGATGCAGCAGTCGTTGTGGTACCTGCATACCAGGGACGGGTGATGACCAGTACCTATGACCTAAAATCAGGACCTGGTTTTGGTTGGATCAATCGTCCTGTCATTGAAAAAGGATTTCTTTCTGAGGAAGAAAAGAAAGAGAAACTGCAAGAACATATTTATGTATTTGGGGGTGAAGAGCGTTTTTGGCTGGGACCGGAAGGCGGACAATTTGCCCTGTACTTTAAACCGGGTGATAAGTTTGAGTTTGCTGACTGGAAAACTCCAGCTGCAATAGATACGGAAGCTTTTAAACTGGAAAAAAGCACAGGCTCATCTGCTACGTTTACGCATAAAGCAAGCCTTAAAAATTACAGTGGTACCATTTTCGAAATGGGCATTGAACGAACTGTTACAATGTTAGACAAAGCAAGTGTTGAAGCGATCATCCAAAGTACATTACCAGCAGGAATACGTATGGTCGCATATGAAACCGACAACCGGTTGACCAACATTGGTGAGGAAGCCTGGACCCCAGAAGGCGGTTTGCCTTCAATCTGGTTGTTAGGGATGTACAATCCATCACCTAAAACAACAATCGTTATTCCATTTAAAACAGGCCCCGATGCTGAATTAGGAGCAAAAGTAAATGACACTTATTTTGGGAAGGTGCCTGCAGAATACTTGAATGTAGAGGATCGTGTTCTTTTCTTAAAAGGGGATGGAACCTACCGAAGCAAAATTGGGATTAGTCCGCTAAGGTCTTTAGGAATAGCAGGGAGTTACGATGCTGGCGGACAAGTGCTCACCATCGTCACTTACAATGTTCAGGACGCAGTGTATGGATATGTAAATTCAATGTGGGAGTTGCAGGAAAAGCCTTTTGGTGGCGATGTTATTAATGCTTACAACGATGGTTCTCCTGCTCCTGGGGAACCACCTTTGGGTCCGTTTTATGAAATAGAAACGTCTTCACCTGCTGCTGCACTGGCACCGGGAGAAATCATGCAACACATCCAGAAAACAATTCACCTGCACGGTTCGGAAGAAGAATTGAATCCTATTGCATTGCAGGTTTTTGGTGTTTCAATTGATAAAATAAAGTCAGGGATATGAAATTTAAAATGAATATCATAAAACGAATGGCCGTCTTAACGATTACGACCTTATCTTTCGCCTGTTCTGCTGATAAAACCACCCAGCCAAACTTCATCATCATCTTTACCGATGACCAGGGTTACCAGGATCTGGGGTGTTTTGGTTCGCCTGATATTAAAACGCCAAACCTCGATCTGATGGCTGCCGAAGGCATGCGGTTTACCAGTTTTTATGCCCAAACTGTTTGTGGTCCGTCAAGGGCAGCCTTAATGACTGGCTGTTATCCTCTACGGAATGCACGTAACGACAATGGTGAATCGCCACATCCAAAACTGTCTCTGAGTGAAGTAACCATGGCCGAAGTTTTAAAACCAGCGGGCTATACAACTTGTATGATTGGCAAATGGGATCTTGCAGGACATAATCCCGAACAGTTTAATCCTGCCTTGCTCCCGGTGCATCAGGGCTTCGATTATTCATTTTTTACACCCACCAGCAACGATAATCGAGTGCACCTTATTCGGAATAAAGAAGTGGTTGAGTTGAATGCTGACATGTCCACATTAACACGCAGGTATACGGATGAGGCAATCGGTTTTATTGAAAAGAACCGGGAACAGCCATTTTTTATTTATCTGGCCCATACCATGCCGCATACCAAGCTGGCCGTTTCCGAGGAATTCAAAGGGAAATCCGAAGGCGGTTTTTATGGTGATGTGATCGAAGAAATTGATTACAATGTGGGGCGTATTATGTCTACGCTAAAAGAAAAAGGACTGGATGAAAACACCTATGTGATTTTTACCAGCGACAACGGTCCCTGGTGGATTAAAAAAGAGCATGGTGGACATGCTGAACCACTTAGAGGCGCTAAAACATCTGCCTGGGAAGGTGGTCTGCGTGTTCCCTGTATCATTCGGGCACCAGGAAAAGTGCCAGCGGGAACAACTTCCCACCAGATCGCTGCCACCATCGATTTGCTCCCAACCCTTGCGCAGATTGCCGGTGCAGATCTTCCAACAGACCGGGTGATCGATGGACTGGATATTTCTGATATTATTAAGGGACAATCAACAGTTTTGGATCGT
>JBFHER010000310.1:0-4587 GCA_041584055.1 Bacteroidales bacterium | reverse complement strand
GAACAGACCGTGAATTTTTGCATCAATTTTATTAATAACGCTTCTTAGATCTTCCGGGTTTTCTGCAAAATTATTATTATCCACATCAATAATCAAGAGATTCCCCAAGGTGTAATTATTAATCCAGTCGTTGTAACGTTCGTTTAAACGCTTTAAATAATCCAGGCGTATACTTTCCTCGAATTCCCTTCCTCTTTTCTGAATCTGACTCACCAGAGTAGGAACTGATCCTCTCAGATAGATAAGCAAATCAGGGGGTTCCACCAGTCGAATCATCAAATTAAAAAGGGAGCTGTAATTCTCATAATCACGGGATGTCATTAAGCCCATATCTTTAAGATTGGGGGCAAAAATATGTGCATCCTCATAAATGGTGCGATCCTGTATCACATCCTTTCCGGATTCTTTGATTTTCAGTATCTGTCCAAAACGTGAATTCAGGAAAAACACCTGAAGATTGAAAGACCATCGTTTCATGTCTTCATAAAAATCGTCAAGATAAGGATTGTTGTCTACTTCTTCATAGTGTGGAAGCCACCCGTAGTGTTTTGACAACAATGTGGTTAGTGTCGTTTTACCGGCACCGATGTTCCCTGCAACTGCGATATGCATAGTTTGTAGTTCTTGATATTAAAAGAACTCAAAATTAACAAAAAAAGAGTAGAATCTTCAATGATTTAGAAAGCATCACCAGAATAGTATCCGCTTAAAGAGATTTATTTAACGCAAGCAGCTCTTCCATGTACTCTCTATGGTTGGCAAGACGGGGTACTTTGTTTTGTCCACCTAGTTTTCCTCGCTTTTTCATCCATTCATGGAACAGGCCTTTTCGGGCTTCGATCAACTCCAGAAGATCTAAGGTGGCATTGTTTTTACGTTTTGCCTCGTAATCCGAATTCAATTCCTGCAAGGCAGCATCAAGGCATTTTGCAAATTCATTCAAATTACCGGGTTCTACAGCAAATTCAATAAGCCATTGATGTTTGCCTTTGGACTTACCGGTCATGTAAACAGGTGCAGCCGTGTATTCATTGACAATGGCTCCGGTTTGCTCACACGCTTTTCGGAGTCCCTGCTCAGCATTATCAACCATGAGTTCTTCTCCAAAGGCATTGATGTAATGTTTGGTGCGACCTTTAATAATTATTTTATGTGGATACAAGGAAGTAAACTCCACCGTGTCTCCTATCAGATAACGCCACAACCCACCAGTGGTGCTAATGACAATGGCATACACTTTGCCCGTTTCCACATCATCAACTGTCAGAGCAGTTGGATTCTCTTTGTCCAGTTCACTCAGGGGAATAAATTCATAGAATATGCCATAATCCATCATCAGAAGCATCGACTTATCCTTCATATCATCCTGAATGGCAAAAAAACCTTCGGATGCATTATAGGTTTCCACGTAATTCATCTGAGGGGATGGCAGAATCTTTTTAAACTGTTCCCGATAAGGTTCAAAATTTATACCCCCATGCACAAAAAGCTCAAGATTTGGCCAAATCTCGTGAATATTGTCTTTACCAGTTACTTCAAGAATGTGTTTCAGCATCACAAGGTTCCAGGAAGGGACACCCACAAAACTTGTCACATTTTCCTTCACTGACACTTCCGCAATTTTAGCTATTTTCTCATCAAAAGATTCAATTAAAGCAATGGATGCATCGGGTGTTCGTTTCAAATCCAGAAAAAAAGGAACATTTTCGATATAAATCGCAGACAAATCCCCCACATGGGACTTACCATTCACAGGGCTCACCTGATGGCTCCCTCCGAGGGTTAATCCTTTTCCAGTGTATATCTTTGACTCCGGGAATGAATCTGTGTAAATTACAAACACATCACGTCCGCCCTGAAAATGACAATCTTCGAGCGATTCTCCGCTCACAGGAATGAACTTACTTTTATCGTTGGTAGTACCTGATGATTTCGCATACCACTTTACTTCTCTTGGCCAAAGCACGTTGCTTTCCCCCTGCATCATCCTTTCTATATACCCCTTCAGGTCGTCGTATCTGGCAATTGGCACACGGTTTTGGAAGGCTTCAATGGTTTTTATGTTTTTAAAATTATTTTCCTTCCCATAAACCGTTTTCTCACCTTTGCGCAGTAAGTATTCAAAGCAATCCTCCTGGTGATAAAATGGATTTTTTCTAAAATCGTCAATTTGGCTAAGACGTTTAATATTCATCCAGGATATGAGAGAATTTATAAATGGCATGGGATATTTCAGTTTTTACAAATCTATCAAAATTTATCAAATGTAAAAAGGGTTGCCATAATCGGCAACCCTTTCTCATATAAACATCAATTAAAAATGTTAAAATTTAGGAACGTAGTGGAAGTGTGGTCCAAATCGATCGTATGCTGCACGATCGAGTGATTCCCGGTGATTTGGATGAGCAATACTAATGATTGCCTTTGCTCTTTCCTGCAACGTTTTACCGTACAAATCAACAGCACCATGCTCTGTTACAAAATAATGCATGTGTGCGCGCGTTGTAACGACCCCAGCTCCTTCCAACAGTGTTGGGGATATTTTACTTACTCCTTTTTTAGTCACCGATGGCATTGCAATGATTGCTTTTCCACCTTTTGAAAGACCTGCTCCCTGAACAAAGTCAACCTGACCGCCTACGCCTGAATAAAACTTCGTTCCGATTGAATCGGCATTAATCTGACCTGTTAAATCCACTGATAAGGCAGAGTTAATCGCTGTCACTTTTGGATTCTGACAGATCGTGTAAACGTTGTTTGTATACCCCACATCCATCATTAAAACACCTGGATTATCATCAATAAAATCGTAAACTTTTTTACTTCCCATCAGGAAAGTAGAAACGATCTTACCCTTGTCCAGTTTCTTCTCAGCATTATTGATCACCCCGGATTCATACAGTGGCAAAACACCATCTGCAAACATTTCCGTGTGAATTCCAAGATTTTTATGATTTCCAAGTTGCGCAAGAACTGCATTAGGAATAGCGCCAATACCCATCTGTAAAGTAGCGCCATCCTCAACCAGTGCAGCGCAATTTAAACCAATTTGCTTCTCAATCTCATCGGGCTCCCCAAAAATGGCTTCCATCAATGGCGTATCATCTTCACAGAATATATCAATGAGTTCAAGACGTATCAAAGCATCACCAAATGCACGCGGAATATTTGGATTGATAACAGCAATTACGGTATCACTTTCCTCAACTGCAGCCAGGGTAGCATCCACAGATGTTCCCAAAGAAACATAGCCATGTTTGTCAGGAGGACTTACCTGAATCATGGTTACATTAGGACGACAGATTCCATCACGTATTAATTTTTGTGTCTCATTCAAAAACACAGGAATATAGTCTGCCCATCCTTCTTGTGTATCTTTTCGAACGTTGTGTCCAACAAAGAAGGACTCAAGTTGAAATACGCCCTCAAACTCTTTGTGTGAGTACGGAGCATCACCTTCTGTATGAAGGTGTTGAATCCTCACGTCTCTTAATTCTCCTGCACGCCCACGCTCACACATTGCAGCTATAAGCTTTTGCGGTGCACATGCCACACTGTGCATATGTATTCTGTCACCACTTTTAATGCACTTCACTGCTTCTTCCGGTGTTACAAACTTAATGTTGTACATAATGAATTTATATTAAATATATTATTAGCGAAAAAACAGCGGCAAAAATAATACAATGAAAGGGATAATAAAAGAAATTTTTCTTTAATTCTCTTTTTTTTATTGGATAAAAATAAGAGAGAATAGTGGGCACTATTCTCTCTAAACAAACCTAAACCTTAACCTATGAAAAAATTACCTTAGAAAGTGTACCAAATTTATGCAAAAAATGTCAGAAATGCCTAATATTTAAGCTGTTTTATTTGGCTGCGACGCCACACACCCTTTAAATAAAGAGATTTTTATACGGTTATTTATTTCCTTCTCAAAGGGTATTTATACATTACAATTTTAATATGGCCGCTATAACTATTTAATTTACTTTTGGTACATTCGCACCAAAATATAAAACCATGAAGGCTAAATTTAAACGAATTCTTTTAAAATTAAGTGGTGAATCGCTTATGGGATCCCAAAATTATGGCATCGATTCAGAGCGTCTGACCCAATATGCCATGCAAATCAAAGAGATCAGTGAGCTGGGAGTTCAGGTTGGTATTGTAATCGGAGGAGGTAATATATTTAGGGGACTAAGCGGAGCAACTCAGGGTTTCGACAGGGTGAAAGGAGATCAGATGGGAATGATGGCAACTGTAATTAACAGTCTTGCCTTAAGTTCTGCATTAACGTCGGTGGGTGTTAAATCAACGGTTTTAACAGCAATTCGCATGGAACCTGTAGGAGAGTTTTACAGTAAAGATAAGGCCATCGCAGCATTGAACACCGGCCAGGTTGCCATTTTCTCCGCAGGAACAGGAAATCCCTATTTCACAACAGATACGGGATCGTCATTGCGAGGTATCGAAATAGAAGCAGATGCCATGTTAAAAGGCACACGCGTAGATGGAATTTATACGGCTGATCCTGAAAAAGATCCAAATGCCGTTAAATTCGACAAAATCTCATACGACGACATT
>JBFHER010000309.1:0-4615 GCA_041584055.1 Bacteroidales bacterium | reverse complement strand
GTAATGTTAAAGTATTTGATGGTGCCTACAATGAGTGGGCTTCAGATGCTGCAAATAAAATTGAAAAATAAGGTGTAAATTTAGAATTGGGTTAGGAAGAAGATCCCCTGTTCGAATACGTTCGGTACAGGGGATTTTTTTTCCTGTTCGAATAAAACGAAAACCGATATCGGTCTTTACTACAATTATCTGATTGAGGAAAAATCGGATGATGTTGCCTTGCCCTTTTATTAAAAGATTGGCAGTTTGTTCATTATATAAAACACGACATTGCCCTTTGCGACCGTTCAGACTGATCAATATTCCACTTAAAACAATTCCTTTTCTTCCAATTCAGAATATCGGTGATGCAGAACAGCTCCCGGCACATCAATTGGTGATTTGGCAACGGTATGTGCTTTCAGGTCAACCGACTCTGACAGCCTGATCAAGTCCTTAATATCTTTTTCTTTCAGTCCATTGTTGAGCCACTCAAATTCTACTTCCCGTGGTAGAATCACAGGCATACGCTTTTTTGTGTTGTGAATGTCAGCCATCAATTCATTTGCTGCAGTGGTTAGGATGGAATAACTTTTTACAAATTCTCCTGTTTCTTTATCCAACCATTCGTCCCAGATGCCGGCAAAGGAAAACAGGTCATTATTTTTTAAAGTGATGTAGTGAGGGTATTTTTTCCCTTTAACCTGCTTCCATTCAAAAAAGCCATCGGCTAAAATCAGGCAGCGTTTTTCCCGGATTGGTGTTCTGAATGATGGTTTTTCAAACACCGTTTCCTGTTTTGCATTCAGCGTGAATTTTCTAATGTCCTTGTCTTTTGACCATGATGGAATCAACCCCCAATTGGCATTTGATATTAGCTTGGGGGTGTCGTTTTTAATCACCGGAAGTAAGGGATAATCAAATCCACTGGTGAAAAAGAATTGTTTGACCATTTCATTTGCACTGGCCCTGTTGCGATATTCCATCGCTTTTTTGCTGAGAGAGTAGAAAAAGCACATGTTGTAAAGTTAAGGGATTGTAGCGCGAGATACAAGTATAAGTAACAAGGCAATTAAAAGCGAGATGCCTCACCCCTGACCCCTCTCTATCCCAGCCTGTTTGGCTGGGATGGAGAGGGGAACTTTACAATTTTGGCTTTCACAATGAACTCCCCTTTTCATCCCAATGCATATCGGGAAAGGAGAGGGGCCGGGGGTGAGGCCAAACTGCCCGCGTGCATTTAATTCCCTTTCCATCTTAAACAAAATATCAGCCAAATGGTTATAATCTGTAATAAATGGAGCCGTATTTATGTGAATTCATAAACTGAGTGCTTCTTTTTTTGTTGTTTTTTTGGGAAGAAAAAATATAAGGCTTACATTTGTCATCAAATTTAGTACAGATGACAAGTACATTACATACTATTCTCACAGTCGTGGTCATTCTCTTAGTCATGACTAAGTAAGTGTGAGACATATATGTAATATTACAACAGATAAAACATAAAGGCCTTTCTCACACTTCAGGGAAAGGCTTTTTTTTGTGGGACAAAACGATAGTAAACAAAAATTATAAACTAAAATACATGGCACGACCTTTAAGAAGTGATACCGTTACTCAAGGACGGAAAATGGCAGGCGCACGGAGCCTTTGGAGAGCGAATGGAATGAAAGAAGAACATTTCGGGAAACCAATTGTGGCAATTGTAAATTCATTTACACAAATGGTGCCCGGTCATGTTCATCTTCATGATATTGGACAAAAAGTGAAAGGCATGATTGAAGAACGTGGCTATTTTGCTGCAGAATTCAATACAATTGCCATCGATGATGGAATTGCGATGGGACATGACGGGATGTTATACTCTTTGCCCTCCCGTGATTTAATTGCTGACAGTGTTGAATACATGGTGAATGGACACAAAGTGGATGCCATGGTTTGCATCAGTAATTGTGATAAAATTACACCTGGTATGTTGATCGCTGCAATGCGTTTAAACATTCCAACTGTCTTTGTCTCTGGTGGGCCCATGGAGGCTGGCGAAGCCTTAGGACGCCAATGGGATTTGGTGGATGCAATTGTGATGGGTGCAGATGATTCTGTTGATGATGAGACTGTAAAAGCAGTTGAAGCCAGTGCTTGTCCAACCTGCGGTTCATGCTCCGGTATGTTTACGGCAAACTCCATGAACTGTTTGAATGAAGCAATTGGTCTTGCGCTACCTGGCAATGGGACCATTGTGGCAACACATAAAAACAGAGAGCGTTTGTTCGAAAAAGCTGTAGATGTTATCATCGATGCAACAAAAAAATACTATTACGAAGGAGATGAATCGGTACTGCCGAGGAACATCGCATCCAGAAATGCATTCATGAATGCAATGACGCTTGACATTGCCATGGGAGGTTCTTCAAATACAGTTCTTCACCTGTTGGCAATAGCCCATGAAGCAGGTGTGGATTTTACAATGAAAGACATTGATGACTTGTCACGTCGTGTTCCGGTACTTTCTAAGGTCGCTCCAAATTCGCGTTACCATATACAGGATGTAAACCGGGCAGGTGGTATCCTTGGTATCATGGCGGAATTGGACCGCGGAGGATTGCTTGATACATCGGTAAGTCGTGTGGATGGTATGAACCTGAAAGAAGCCATTGCCAGGTATGATATCATGTCGGAAACGGTAAGCGAAGAGGCAAAGAAATTGTACCTCGGAGCACCAGGTGGCGTGTTCAGCATCACCATGGGATCTCAGGAAAAATATTACCGTCAGCATGATACCGATCGTGCCAGAGGCTGTATCCGAGATATGGAACATGCCTATTCCGCCGAAGGAGGTATTGTTGCTCTGTTTGGAAATATCGCTTTAGACGGTTGCATCCTTAAAACAGCAGGGATCGACGAGAAACTGTTTCACTTCTCCGGACCTGCAAAGGTGTTTACTTCTCAGGACGCTGCCTGCGAAGGTATTTTAAACAATGAGGTCAACGCCGGTGAGGTGGTTGTAATCACCTATGAAGGACCAAAAGGTGGACCGGGCATGCAGGAGATGTTGTATCCAACATCTTACATCAAATCAAAGCACCTTGGAGAAAAATGTGCCTTGATTACAGATGGCCGCTTTTCAGGGGGAACATCGGGCTTGTCCATCGGTCATATCTCGCCGGAAGCAGCATCGGGTGGTGCCATTGGTTTGGTAAGAACAGGAGACATTATTGAAATTAACATCCCTGAACGAGTCATGCGGGTCAAGCTTACAGATGAAGAGCTTGATCAACGCAGGAAAGAAGAAGAGGCTTTTGGCAAAGATGCATTTAAGCCGAGAGACAGAGATCGTAAAGTTAGTAATGCGCTAAAAGCTTATGCAAACATGGTTAGCAGTGCAGATTTAGGCGCGGTTCGTTTGATAGATTAAAATTACAAAAATATGGCTGCAGAGAAAATAACAGGGTCAGAAGCGATCATCAGGTCATTGATCGCAGAAGGAGCAAAAACAATATTCGGGTATCCCGGTGGCGCAATAATGCCGGTTTACGATGCTTTATATGATTATCAGGATAGGTTAAAACATATCCTTACACGTCATGAACAGGGTGCGATACATGCTGCTCAGGGCTATGCAAGGGTGTCAGGTGAAGTGGGTGTGTGTATTGCAACATCAGGTCCGGGTGCAACAAACCTGGTAACAGGGCTTGCGGATGCACAAATTGATTCCACACCACTTGTCTGTTTGACAGGACAGGTGGTTTCAGGCTTGCTTGGAACAGATGCTTTTCAGGAATCGGATGTTGTGGGCATCTCCATGCCAGTTACAAAATGGAATTATCAGATAACATCAGCTGATGAAATCCCCCATGTAATGGCCAAGGCATTTTACATTGCTCAGTCCGGAAGACCGGGTCCAGTGCTGATCGACATCACAAAGGACGCACAATTTCAGGAGGTGGCATTTGATTATAAAAAATGCAATAAAATCAGAAGCTATGTGCCTCAGTCCCCTGTTCAAATGGATAAGATTGAGGAGGCTGCTGAATTAATCAATTCAGCAAAAAAACCTTATCTGCTGTTTGGTCAGGGTGTTATTCTTGCCAATGCTGAGGAAGAGTTGAAAGCTTTTGTTGAGAAAACCGGAATTCCATCAGCATGGACTTTGTTAGGGGCAAGTGCTTTGCCGACTGAACATCCGCTGAACGTAGGCATGCTTGGTATGCACGGCAACTACGGTCCCAATATCAAAACCAACGAATGTGATGTGCTCATTGCTGTTGGAATGCGATTTGACGATCGTGTTACCGGTGATGTTCACAGGTATGCAAAGCAGGCAAAGGTGATTCATCTGGAAATAGATCCTGCTGAAATCAATAAAATTGTAAAAGCAGAGGTGCCAATTCTCGGAAACGCAAAAAGTTCGCTCCGGAAGCTAACCGCTGCAGTAAAACCAAACACCCATGAAGCCTGGTTGCAGGAATTTAAGAAATGCATGGACATTGAGAAAGAAAAGGTAATCAACAAAGACATCCATCCCACCAAAGAAGGACTTACAATGGGCGAAGCGGTTGAAATGATTACTGAAAAAACTAAGCACGATGCTATTCTTGTTACAGATGTTGGTCAGCATCAGATGATTGCTTCCCGT
>JBFHER010000308.1:0-4653 GCA_041584055.1 Bacteroidales bacterium | reverse complement strand
TTTTTTGTCTTTGCAACTTTTTCCGCTTCCAGAATGGTTCCGATTCTTACATCCATGGTTAAGAAATCATCAAAGGAAATGTTTTTCCTGGCCGGAGCAGCTGCTTTTGCATCAGCCTTATTGGCTGCTTTCGTATTCAGTAATTTTTGCACCTGCAGCTCAACTACGGCATCTTCAATTTTCTCAAATAAAAGCGATGGTTGGTTCACACGCTCACCTGCTTTCAGGATGTTTACACTTCCTATTAAATCCCAGTCCAATCTTTCCATGTTCAGGAAGTCCTGTAGTTTTTTACAGGTGAAGGGTAAAAATGGATTGAGTGCAATTGCACAGTTTGCTGTAATTTGTAAGCTAAGATTCATGATGGTCTTAACACGTTCAGGATCTGTTTTTTGTAGTTTCCATGGTTCCGTGTCTGCCAAATATTTATTTCCGATTCGGGCAATATTCATGGCTTCAAAAAGTGCCTCCCTGAATCGAAACTGATTCATTGCATTTTCTACTTTTTCTTTCGAAGTAGCCAGTTCATCCATTGTTGACTTGTCGTAATCGTTCATGTCTCCACATGCTGGAATTTCTCCCTGATAGTATTTTTGGGTGAGCACCAGAGCCCGGTTTACAAAGTTTCCAAGAATTGCAACAAGCTCATTGTTATTCCTGGCCTGAAAATCTTTCCAGGTAAAGTCGTTGTCCTTTGTTTCTGGCGCATTGGCTGTTAATACATAGCGCAGAACGTCTTCTTTTCCAGGAAATTCTTCGAGGTACTCGTGCAGCCAAACAGCCCAGTTTCTAGAGGTTGATATTTTATCACCTTCCAGATTCAGAAACTCATTGGCCGGAACATTCTCTGGTAAAATGTAATCGCCATGTGCTTTTAACATTGACGGGAATACGATGCAGTGAAATACAATGTTGTCTTTACCAATAAAATGTAGCATGCGGGTATCTTCATCCTGCCACCATTTCTTCCAGTCCGGTGTGAGCTCTTTTGTGGCAGAAATGTATCCTATGGGTGCATCAAACCAAACGTAAAGAACTTTCCCCTCAGCACCTTCCACCGGCACAGGAACACCCCAGTCCAGATCACGGCTTACGGCCCGTGGCTGAAGTCCCATGTCAATCCATGATTTACACTGTCCGTATACGTTGCTTTTCCATTCTTTGTGTCCCTCGAGGATCCATTCTTTCAAAAATGGCTCGTATTCATTCAAAGGGAGGTACCAGTGTTTTGTTTCTTTTAAAACTGGTTTTGCACCGCTTACAACCGATTTAGGTTCAATTAAATCGGTGGCATTCAAAGAGGTGCCACAGCTTTCACATTGATCACCATAAGCTCCTTCGTTTTTACAGTGCGGACAGGTTCCGGTGATGTATCGGTCGGCTAAAAACTGCTTGGCCTCTTCATCGTAATACTGTTCTGTATTCTTTTCCAGAAACTTTCCTTTCTCATAAAGCGTTTTGAAAAAGCTGGATGCATGTTCGTAATGAGTCTCACTTGTGGTGCGACTGTAAACATCGAAGGTGATGCCAAAATCATGAAAAGATTTTTTTATAATCCCATGGTATCTGTCAACAATGTCCTGTGGACTTACGCCTTCATTTTTTGCTTTTAAAGTGATGGGAACACCATGCTCATCAGAACCACCGATGAGTAATACGTCTTCTCCTTGCAAACGAAGGTATCTTGCATAAATATCGGCAGGAACATAGACGCCGGCAAGGTGTCCAATATGAACCGGTCCATTGGCATAAGGAAGCGCAGTTGTAATTAGTGTTCGTTTGAAGTCTTTCATGGTTGTGTGCATCATTTTTAATAGGCGGCAAAGATAGTTAAGTTTTAACGATTGGGCAATAATTGACTGCTGTGAAAATGAAAGTAGCCTGCGCACAATCACTTAATTTCGTTTTTTATCTTCCACAAAATGCCATAACTTTACTTTACCCTGAAATCTGAACGGTTTCACATATGTTTTTGGACATGTCTCTGTCATGAAAAATGTCATACATAAAGTTCCCTTTGTGCGTTTGCTCGCTGCATTTATACCCGGATTGTTGCTGGGAAGTCACAATTGTATTTCTACAAATGTGTTGTACCTGTTATTAGGGATTTTGATTGTAGTGGCTTTGCGCTTAAACTCAATGAATTCGCTTAAATTATCCTATGGATCTCGTTGGGTTCAGGGGCTGCTTATTTACACTGTGTTTTGTTTACTGGGACAATTGGTGTATCAGCTTCATGAACGAAAGGTAATTGCAATGCCCGCAGAAGAACAATATTATGTAGCATCCGTACTGGAATCACCACAGCTCAAGAAAAATGCTGTGTTCGTTATTGCTAAGGTACGATCCGAAGTGCAAGGCGACATGGGTAAAGCTATATTATACCTGCAAAAAGATTCTGCATCTTCAAAATTGAATGCGGGTGCAACATTGGCCATCCGTTGCCGTTTCGATTCTATTCCAAAAAACAATGTCCCAAACGGATTTGATTATGCAGGATGGATGCACGGTCAGCACATTGTTTCACAGGCCTGGGTGTCTGAGAATCAATGGATCGCTGTTCCGGCTGTCAACAAAAATCGCATGGTTCATTTAAAACAAGGGGTGAAGGATTTTACTTTTTCTGCCTTTCATGGAAAAATTGATGCGAAGGGTTGTGGCTTGTTAATGGCGCTGATTATAGGGGATAAACAATTTGTGGACAAAGAACAGAAACAGCGTTTCAAAACGGCAGGCGTGCTTCATGTGATGGCTGTTTCAGGCCTTCATGTTGGGATTTTGTATATTTTTCTGTCCGGGGCTTTGTTTTTTATGAAGCGAAAAAAATGGTTGCGAATCTTTCGTTCATTTATCATCTGGTTTGTTTTGTTTTTTTTTGCTTATATAGCCGGTTTATCACCTTCAGTTGTGCGATCTGTTTGGATGTTCTTTTTGGTGGATGTTGGGAGTTTGACGGCAAAAAAAAGCAGTGTATACAATATCGTCGCTGCGTCCGCCTTTACAGTTCTGGTGTTTGATCCTCATACCATATATGCGGCTGGTTTTTGGTTAAGTTATTGTGCAGTGATATCAATCATAACATTCTTTCCTTTTGCACGGAAAATGTGGAGCCCGGCGAATAAGTTTTTAAGAAAGATACGTGATTTAATCGCACTTTCACTTTCGGTTCAGCCTGGAACTGCCCCACTGTCTGTTTTTCTTTTCAATCAATTTCCAACATGGTTTTTGCTGTCCAATATGATTGCTGTCCCCCTTGTTGGTCTGATTATCAATTTTTCATTCATTGTGTTGATGTTAAACATCTTTTCTGTTTCATTTGACTGGATGTATGAATGCCTTCAGTTTTTACTTGATTTACTTGATTTTGGACTAACTCTCATTTCAAACTTTCGGTGGTCAGTTATTACAGGGATCTCATTGAATGGGTTTGAGTTAACTGCTTTGTTAACTGTTGCTGTCTTGCTTGGATTCTTCATATGGATGCAGGAAAAGAAAGTCGTCATTCCGATGATGCTTCTTTTGATTCTGATTCTTGGAAGCAGAGCCTATCATAAGGTGCAGAGCTCCTTTACATCTGAAATACTTCTTTTTAATGTTTTTGGTGATCCATGCATTTTTGTAAAAAATGGGCGATCCGGCTATTGGCTAGATGAGCCTTCAGGTACAACAGACAATTATACATTAGAGAAATATTGTGCGGTAAATGGCATTTATCACATCCAACATATTCAGGATGAATCCGCTTTCTTGTTGCTTGATTCAACAGTAAATAGCGGGAGGGTATCTCGGATGCAGTTTGCCGGTGATGACATGCCTGCACTTATACGTTCTTTAAATACTGAATCCGTTTTGTCAGATCCCTCCGCAATGGAACTGAAGCGTCAAAATCAGATATACGCGGCCCTGGTGCAACTGTCTGTTGCAAAAAAAAACGTGTTAATCTTGTGGGGTTTATCTAGAAATAGTGACGTCATTTTGGTTGATGATAAGCAGGTTAGTGTGTTTTGTAATCCATGGGATTCGGGATGGCGCATAAAAATTTGAACCCGGACCAAGAAATAATCAAAACAATTTATCAATAACATACATAAAGCTGTTAAATTTGCGTCGTTAAAAGGTAAGAGCCTTCATAATTTTAGATAGAATGAATATTGTAATTTCCGGAGCGGGTCAGGTTGGAACACACCTGGCAAAAATGTTGTCAAACGAAAATCACGACATAATCCTGATTGATGAGGATGAGGAGAAATTAAGACCCCTGGATGCGAATTTCGATTTGATGACAAAAGTAGGATCAGGCGCTTCGTTTCCTGATTTGCTGGATGCAAACATAAAAAATGCAGACCTTTTTATTGCTGTAACACCTTCTGAGTCAGAAAATGTAATGTCATGTATTCTGGCAAAAGATCTGGGTGCTAAAAAAACAGTGGCAAGGGTTGATAACCATGGATATGTTCAGCCAGAGAATCTTGAACGTTTTCAACGTTTTGGCGTAGATTCTTTGATTTACCCTGAAATGCTTGCAGCTAAAGAGATCATTCAGTCGCTTCGTATGCCTGGTATTCGTCAGCTTTATGAATTTGCTGATGGTGAATTAATCATGCTGGGTTTAAAGGTTCGGGATAATGCTCCTATCATAAAAAAACCACTGGC
>JBFHER010000307.1:0-4684 GCA_041584055.1 Bacteroidales bacterium | reverse complement strand
TAACCCGCACATTATCCAGTTGAATATCAAACGTTGTAAAACGTTCAAGAACAAGCGCAAGCAGCTCCTGCGATTGTTGCTTTGTTAACTTTGCAAAAACTTCAGGCTTTAGAATAAATAGAAACTCATTCTCCCCGGAAGTTCCGGCATTGGTATAAATCTCTTTATTTACCGGCTCAGGCCTTTTTGCCTTATGTACCTCATCAATGATTAAGGAATTTAAACCCATGTTTCTCTTACTCCAGGATTCTTATTTCTGAGGTTACAGGCATTGCTTTTTTATACACTGCCTGAACACCACAGTATTTTTCAGCAGAAAGATTTACGGCCTTCTCCAGTTTTGCCATCGGCAGATTATCACCTTTGAACTCGTAAATCACTTTCATTGAACTATAATGCTTGGGGTGTTCCTCGGTAAGTTCAGCTTCAACTTTCACGTTAAAGTAACTCGGTTCAACCTTCATCTTTTTTAAGATGGAAACAATGTCCATCCCCGTGCAACCTGCCAACGAAAGAAGCATCAGTTTCTTTGGACGGGGTCCTGAATCTGCTCCACCCACTTCAACCGGGGCATCCAGTACAATCTTATGACCATCCAGTTCTGATTCAAAGGCCATGGCCTCTTTCCATTCTAAATCTACTATGTGTTTCATTCTCTAATGTGTTTATAAAAGGTTTATCTTAAATAAACAAACATAGCAAGAATAGGTTCAGAAATAAAATTACAGGAGACGTTTACTTTTCAGCTTATCAAGCGCATAGCGGGAAGCATTCTGATGACTTTCTTTTTTTGACGTGCCTTTGCCTTTGCCAAACACAATCCCATCTACCTTTACCAAACTAATAAACGTAGGGGTATTCGTTCTGTCAACAGTTTCGCTTACAATTTCGAATTCAAGGTCTTTTCGATGCTTCTGACTCCACTCCAGCAACTTTGATTTAAAGTTGATTTCATTCCTTACAAACGTTTCAAAATCATCAATCCGGTTTAGAATCTGATGACTCACAAAGGTTTTACACTGTGCGTACCCACCATCCAGGTAAACAGCCCCCACAAGCGCCTCCAAGGCATTCCCCAGAATATTATTCATTTGATTGTTGCTCGTGGAAACAATTAATTCATCCAGGTGAATCTCTGCGGCGACGTGATTTAGAAAAGCTCTGTTAACAATTCTGGCACGGATATTTGTAAGAAATCCTTCCTTCTCTTTTGGGAATTTCACATACAAAGCATGTGCAATAATTGCATCCAGAATTGCATCACCAAGAAATTCAAGCCGCTCGTTGTTCAGGATACGGCCGTCTTCTTCAACAATTGGGCTTGATTTATGGGTAAACGCAAGCTGAAAAAGCGCTTTATTTTTAGGCCTATAGCCTACAATTTCTTCTAAAAGCAAAAAAGACTTTTCCCTGCGAACAGGGAAAAGTCTTAAAAATCTTGCAATTGTATTTTTCACCTTATTCAGTGAATTTTTTAACAATAATAGACGCATTGTGACCACCAAATCCAAAGGTATTGGAAAGGGCTGCATTCACAGTACGCTTTTGCGCTTTATGCAATGTTAGATTAAGCTTTTGATCAATCTCAGGATCTGCTTCCTGAAGGTTAATTGTTGGCGGAACAATATCTTCCTGTACAGATTTAATGGCAACCATGGCTTCCATTGCACCTGCAGCGCCCAACAAGTGACCCGTCATTGATTTTGTTGAACTGATGTTAAGCTTGTATGCATGCTCACCGAAAACATCTTTTATGGCAATGGTTTCCGCCACATCACCACGAGGTGTTGCAGTTCCATGAACATTAACATAATCAATCTCTTCAGGTTTCATTCCTGCATCTTCTAAGGCACGCTTCATCACGAGAGAAGCGCCGAGTCCTTCCGGATGAGGAGCTGTAAGATGGTGTGCATCAGCAGACATACCTCCTCCAACGAGTTCAGCATAAATCTTAGCCCCTCTGGCTTTTGCATGCTCATATTCTTCAAGAATCAAACAAACCGATCCTTCACCCATCACAAAACCATCTCTGGTTTTACAAAATGGACGAGAAGCAGTTGCATACTCATCGTTTCTTGTTGACATGGCCTGCATTGCGTTGAAACCGCCAACGCCTCCTTCCATTATGGTTGCCTCTGAGCCTCCACAGACAAATGCCTTGGCTTTCCCCAATCGAATGTAGTTTAAAGCATCTATCATCGCATTTGTTGACGACGCACATGCTGCAACAACACCGAAATTAGGACCTCTAAAACCATACTTCATTGAAATATGGCCTGGAGCAATATCAGCAATCATTTTGGGAATAAAGAAAGGGCTGAAACGTGGTGTCCCATCCCCCTTTCCAAAATCCATCATTTCTTGCTGGAAAGTGATAAGCCCTCCAATACCGGCTCCCCAAATAACCCCAATTTCATCCTTGTCTACAGTGTCAAGATCCAAACCTGAATCCTCTACTGCCTGAGTAGAACTGATCATGGCAAATTGTGCGAACAAATCCAGTTTACGTGCCTCTTTACGGTCAAAATAATCTACGGGGTTGTAATCTTTAACCTCGCAAGCAAATTGACTTTTAAACTTGGATGAATCAAAACGGGTAATTGGTGCAGCACCACTCACGCCATTCTTAAGACTCTCCCATGTTTCAGAAGCACTTTTCCCCAAAGGTGTTATTGCACCGAGGCCAGTTACTACAACTCTTTTAAATTCCATGCAAAAAAATTAAAATTCAATTTTGAACTATCCAGCGTTTTCTTCGATGTACTTAATAGCATCACCTACTGTGCCGATATTTTCAGCTTGATCGTCTGGAATAGAAATGTTAAATTCCTTTTCAAACTCCATGATCAACTCTACTGTGTCAAGAGAATCAGCACCAAGATCGTTAGTGAAGCTAGCTTCAGGTGTAACTTCTGTTTCGTCAACTCCCATTTTGTCAACTATGATTGCGTTTACTCTAGATGCAACGTCAGACATGATGTAAAAAATTTTAGTTAATAATTAGTTTCAAATATATCGGTGCAAAGAAAATTATTTTTTCTTGAATTATTCAATTTTTATGGCACAAAATTGATATTTTTGGGCTTTTAACACCAGTTTTCGCCATATTCATCACAAAATAATTATCTGATAATGAGAAAAATAGTCTTATTTGCCAGTGGCTCAGGTTCCAACGTAGAGAATATTGCCAATTACATAAAAGGCCATGAGGGTATTTTTATTTCAAAAGTTTATTGCAACAACCCGGACGCCTATGTGATTGAGAGATGTAAAAAGCTTGATATTGAATGCGTTGTGTTTAATAGAACCATGTTCTCAAAATCCGATATTGTATTAAATTCCCTCCGATCTGATCAGCCTGACCTCATTGTTCTGGCAGGATTCTTATGGCTTGTTCCATCAAGCATCATCACTTCTTTTCCCAATAAAATCATCAACATCCACCCTGCGTTGCTCCCATCATATGGTGGGAAAGGCATGTACGGAGACAATGTGCACAAGGCTGTTGTTGAAAACAAAGAAAAAGAATCGGGCATTACCATCCATTATGTAAATGAAAAATTTGATGAAGGTGAAATCATTTATCAGGCAAAATGTACGGTTGAGGCTACAGATACCTACCGTGATGTTGCAGCGAAAGTGCATGCTTTAGAATACAAGCACTTTCCGGAAGTGATCGTCTCCTTGTTAAAAAAATAAGTCACTTCCCTGGCGCACTTACTTCTGTATTTTCAACTCATTCAAATCAATGTCCTCTTCTTCGTCGTAAATTGTAAGTAGCGGCTCTTTAAATGCGCGGGTTGTAACACGCCTGTCGAGACTGAGAAGCAAGGAAGGCAACAGAAGCAAATTGGTGTTCATTGCCATCAGGAGTGTGATGGAAACAAGAATGCCCAGTGCTGAGGTCCCACCGAATTGCGATAGGCCAAAAATCGAAAACCCAAAAAAGAGAATAATGGATGTATAAATCATACTCATCCCCACCTCTCTGAGTGCCAGAACAACGGACGCAGAAATACTCCAACTGGTTTCCTTTAATTCCTGCCGGTACTTGGCAAGATAATGTATGGTATCATCCACAGAAATGCCAAAGGCAATACTGAATACAAGAATTGTAGATATTTTAATAGGAATCCCCAGAAAACCCATCAAAGCAGTTGTTAGTAACAAGGGAATCAGGTTTGGAATAAGAGCCACAAACACCATCTTCCTTGAAGAAAACATAAGAGCAATGAAGATAGAAATAATCACAATTGCAAAGACCAAACTCACAAACAGATTTTTTATCAGGTAGTTTGTCCCGGCCAGATTCAGGATTGCTCCTCCTGTGACATAAGTTTTGTAGCGCGGTGCCGGAAACACTTCTCCAACAATTGAACCTATGGTATCCTTTAATACCTGTAAGGAATCTGTACCTAAATCTTTGAGGCTGTAGCTTATTCTGAACGATCGTTTCAATGAATCAACATACATAGAAGTGATATCAGAAAAACCATTGTTTTTAGGCAGATAGCGAGATATGAGGCTTAACTCTTGTGATCCCGGAATAGAATAATAGGATGGATTTCCATTGTAAAAAGCCTGTCGTGCAAACTTAACAGCCACCGTATTTGATAAAGGAGCAGACAACACATTTAGCTTTGACAGCTTTTCCTGAAGCTCTTCAGCCTTCTTAAGTGTTGTT
>JBFHER010000306.1:0-4763 GCA_041584055.1 Bacteroidales bacterium | reverse complement strand
CCAATATCTTATCAATGCTGCATCTTCTTCAGCAGTTTTCTTTCGTTCGTCATATTCTCCATCGCTGGCGCGGATCTGCGATCCGTGCCTTTTTGTAACTTGTATTTTCGACACATCGGTATACGTTTTCAGAATACCAAAGTAAGCTAAATAATTTGCTTTGAAAAACACTTTTGTTGAGTGGATGGACGCGGATCATAGTAAGCACCGATTGCAAAATCGGCGCTAGCGGTGGGATATATCGATTCAATATCAGTTGGTATTAAATCCATCAAAGGTATAGGTGTGCAAGATAGGCACGGTTTGCAAAACCGCGCCAGCGGGGGAATCATAGTAAGCACCGATTGCAAAATCGGCGCTAGCGCTGGTGTTTGAACCAGTAGGGATTGCTGTTGTTTCCTTCCGGAATAAAAACAGCAATACGGATTGTTTTTTTTAGAAGCAATTGATTTGGCCAACAGGTTGGGTTTGTAATTAAGCTCTGTGACGAAGGACATAATTTTATCCCGTGTTTCCTGCTTAACCTTGCCACTATTGTGCAGCACATGGTCAACAGTGCCAACCGATGTACCGGCATTAAATGCAATGTCTTTTATTCTTATTTTGGATGCCTTATCCATAGATTTTAATTCTTTCCGTGTCCGCACACGTTTTATTTCCAATTATTTCATAAATACGGATTATTTAGATTTAATTTTAACACAAATGAAAAAGTTTATACACATATATTTATTGTGCGAAGTGTAAATTCGCACTCGGTAATGTTTAATTTTGACTACTGTAATCTTAATATTAATCAAACAAAAAAAATGAAAAAGCTTTTATTAACTTTTGTAATGGTCTTCATAGCCATTAGTCATCCTATATTTTCTCAGATAACAACATCGGGAATTAATGGATCGGTAAGGAGTGTAGAAGGTGAGCCTTTATTGGGGGCAACGGTTCTCGCTTTTCATGAACCTTCAGGCACCAGGTATGGTACCATTACAAACAACGAAGGGTTATATTCCCTACGGGGTATGCGACCCGGTGGACCCTACAGGGTGGAGATTTCATTTATCGGGTATTCAAAAGGTACGTATACGGATATTCGCCTGTATCTTGGAGAAGCATTCAATTTAGATGCTGTTTTAAAAGCCAGTGCCATTGATTTGGGGGATGTAATGGTTGTGGGAACAAAGGCATCTGCCTTTAAAACAAACAAAACCGGAGCATCAACCAACATTTCCAATGAGCAGTTAAATTTGATGCCGACAATTACCCGTAGTGTTTCTGATATTGCTCAACTTTCGCCGTATTCCAATGGTATGAGTTTTGCCGGTGGCGATGGTCGATCTACGAATTTTACTGTTGATGGTGCAAACTTCAACAATAACTTTGGCCTGAGTTCAAGTTTACCTGGCGGTGGAAATCCTATTTCGCTGGATGCAATACAGGAAGTTCAGGTGGTTATCGCACCTTTTGATGTGCGTCAAACGAATTTTATTGGTGGTGGTATTAATGCCATAACCAAGTCTGGTACCAATACATTTAAAGGTTCAGCTTATACTTATCTTACCAACCAAAATATGCGCGGCAATAAAATTGGCGATGTGGATTTTGGAGACCGACCGGAAGAATCTACAAATGTATACGGTGTAACCCTGGGAGGTCCAATAATTAAAGATAAATTGTTTTTTTTCGTCAACGGTGAATATGAAATTAAACCGGGTCAGGTGGTTACATGGAGACCTCTTGAGGATGGTGTTGCCAATACTGATTTAATGCTGTCACGTACCAGTGCTTCCGACATGGATTTAGTAAAGCAACACTTAATTGATAATTATGGTTACGATCCTGGTTCTTATACAGATTACCCTGCCGACGAAAGCAATAGAAAACTTCTGGCAAGAATTGACTGGAATATCAATACAGCCAATAAGTTAAGTTTGCGTTACAATTATACCAAGAACCAGGCGTGGCAACCAACCAACGGGAATTCAAACAATGCAGGTTACCGAAACAGGTCGATGGACAGAATTTCGCAGTATTCCATGGCTTTTTCTAATTCGATTTATTCCATGGATAATATTGTGAATTCTTTTTCTCTGGATTTAAATAGCCGTTTAACTGATAAAGTTTCAAACCAGTTTTTGGCTACTTATACAAAAATTGAAGATGTGCGTGGATCAAATTCCGATAAGTTTCCTTTTATTGATATTATGTATGGGGTGACGGACGATGGAAAACAAATTCTGGAACCGTACATTTCTGCCGGTTACGAATTGTTTACCTGGAATAACGGTGTGCGAAACAATATATTTAACATTACAGATAATGCAACGCTTTATTTTGGAAGTCATAAAGTAACTGCCGGTGTAACCTTTGAACACCAAATGGCAAACAACTCTTACATGAGAAATGGAACAGGGTATTACCGTTATGCCAGTCTCGAAGATTTTTTAAACCAGGCTGCTCCACGAGATTTTGCCTTAACCTATGGATATGACGGTGAATTGAGTCCTGCTTCGGAAGTTGCGTTTAATCAATTTGGTGTTTATTTGCAAGACGATTGGGAGATTAATTCTGTTTTTAAACTAAGCTACGGTATACGTGCAGATTATTTGCAATATGTGGATAACATTATTAGGAACAATGCAATTTATGAACTTAGTTTTGGAGGTAAAAAGATAGATACCGGTGAATGGCCGAATGCAAATGTTCAGTATTCACCACGAGTAGGCTTTACCTGGGATGTCTTGGGTGACCAGTCTTTAAAGCTACGTGGAGGAACAGGTATATTTTCTGGAAGATTACCTTTGGTGTTTTTTACCAATATGCCAACGAATTCCGGAATGGTGCAGGGAAGTTATGCTGCAGTAACACGATATGATGCCGCTGACGGTACAGTTGCAAGTGTAGATCCTGTATTGGCATCGTTGTCAGGGCCTATGATTACGGATGTAAACGAAATGATTCGTACTTTAGATTTGCCAACCACCATAACACCTGAGGAAGGCGTTTTGCCAAGCAATATTCAGTCGGTTGACCCCGAATTTAAAATGCCGCAGGTTTGGAAAACATCTCTTGCTGTGGATTATGAAGTACCGGTATCGTTTCCCATGTCAGTGACTCTGGAAGGTATTTATACAAAAAATATGAATGGTGTGATGCTTAAAAATTATAATTTACAAGAGCCTGATGGTTCGTGGCAACGTTTTAATGGTCCTGATAACAGGTACATTTATCCGGAACTTGATGCCATTAGTTATACATCCAGAGACGCTTATGTGCTAACGAATAACAGTGATGGTTGGGGGGTAATTGGAAACATTACGGTCAATGCAGAACCCATAGAGGATTTAAACATGATGTTGGCCTATACCCTCACTGAATCAAAAGAGATAACTGGTATGCCGGGTAGCAACGCAGGTTCTGCTTATAGTGGCTTGTATGGTGTTAATGGCCCTCATATTCCATCTGTACAACGCTCGCAATATGTAGTGCCATCTAAGGCCATTGCTGCTGTGTCTTATCGCATTCCTTATGCAAAAAATCACATGGCTACAAGCATTAATCTGTTTTACTCGGCTTATTCACACAATGGTTATAGTTTTACCTATTCGAATGATATGAATGGCGATGGTAATTCCACTGATTTAATTTATATCCCTTCGGAAAGGGGTGAGGTGAACTTTGTTAGCTCAGCAGATGAAGAAGCATTTTTTAAGTTTATGGAACAGGATAAATACCTGAGTTCACACAAAGGAGAATATGCAGAAGCTTATGCGGCAAGAGCACCCTGGACACATCAGTTTGATTTGAGAATATCCCAGGATTTTAGTCTGAAAACTGGCAGTAGAACTCATACCTTGCAATTCAGTTTGGATTTCTTGAATTTTGGCAACTTACTGAACAGTGAATGGGGAATCACCAAAAATATGTTTTCAGCCAACAACGGTGAAATCCTGAAATACGAAGGTGTAGATGGCAACAATGTGCCGAGTTTTTCTATGGCTAAGGATGCAGAAGGGAATTATTTAACGGAGACTTATTCTACCTATTATAATTATTCGCAATGCTGGCAATTGCAGGTTGGCGTGCGGTATATATTCTAAATTTTCAAAAATATGTTGTAAAGAGGGTGTCCGAAAATGGATTCCCTCTTTCTGTAACTTGTATTTTCGACGCATCGGTATAAGTTTTTAGAATACCAAAGTAAGCTAAAAAGGTTGCTTCGAAAACACTTTTGTTGAGTGGATGGACGTGGATCAGAGTAAGCACCGATTGCAAAACGGCGCTAGCGGTGCGATCATCAAAGGTATAGGTGTGCAAGATAGCCACGGTTTGCAAAACCGCGCCAGCGGGGGGCACAACTTTTCAGGCAATTCAAAACTTAGCCTATACAATCCTTCCGGGAAGAAGTGCAAACAATCCCGGAATGGAAAACCTGACATGAAGCATGTAAAAACCGGAATCTATATTGCGGTTCTGAAAGATCATGAGGTAAAGAAATTGATTATCCAACCCTAGCATTTAAATGTACACAACCACTTGCCTTTGGACCGACCAGACCAACATCCATTGTGTTACTTATATACAGCCAGGCAGCATTTGTTACGCTTAACCCCTAGCCAAGTTTGGTTTCGTAGTAAACCTCGAGCATCTTGGCACTGCCTGCAGGAACGTAACTGACTTCTTTTGTATCAGCAGGGATCATCACCGATTCACCCATTTTTACTTCAACAGCCTCACCTTCTTCCATCTGTATTGAAAAACCTCCT
>JBFHER010000305.1:0-4763 GCA_041584055.1 Bacteroidales bacterium | reverse complement strand
TGCATTGGCAAGCAGGAGGGCGTTTGGATTTGCCAGTCCCACATCTTCCGCTGCCGAGATGATCAACCGACGGGCAATGAATTTGGGATCTTCTCCCCCTTCCACCATTCGTGCCAACCAATAGACCGCCGCATCCGGGTCGCTGCCACGGATGGATTTTATAAATGCAGAAATCACATCATAATGCACTTCTCCATTTTTATCATACATGGCAATGTTTTGCTGCAAGCGCTCAGTTACCAAATCATTGGTGATTACAATCACTTCTCCATTGCCAGCCGTCACAAGATCCAGAATATTTAACAACTTTCGTGCATCACCGCCACTGTGTTGAATCAATGCATCTTTCTCTTTGATTGTTATATTCAGCTTCTTCAGATGCGTATCTGTTTCTATTGCTTTTTTTGCGAGTGTAAGTAAGTCTTCGTCATCCAATGGTTTTAAAACATAAACCTGACACCTGGAGAGGAGAGGAGAGATAACCTCGAAAGAAGGATTCTCTGTTGTGGCGCCAATAAGTGTGACTGTTCCATTTTCGACAGCGCCCAACAATGAATCCTGTTGAGATTTACTGAAACGATGAATTTCATCAATGAACAAGATGGGATTGGGGCGATCGAAAAACTGCAGTTTTTTAGCTTTGTCAATGACTTCTCTCACATCCTTAACCCCGGAGGTAACGGCACTCAGGGTAAAAAATGGGCGTTCCTGCTGATTGGCAATAATTTTTGCCAATGTTGTTTTACCAACCCCCGGTGGCCCCCATAAAATAAACGAGCTGATCTTACCCGATTCAATCATCGATCGTAAAACAGCACCCTTCCCGGTCAGATGTTGCTGACCTAGGTAGTCTTCCAGTGTCCTGGGACGTAAGCGTTCTGCCAAAGGGGGTGTAGCCATTGTTTATTATTTCAGACAAAAATAAGAATGTTTTTTTGAAGCAGGCTACGATCTACAGCTGGAATCCTAAAATTTATAAATTCTCGTGCAGCCTATACCATAATAAAGCATTTTTCACGGGCGTTTGATACTTGCATAAAAAATCTTAATCACTAACTTTATACACCAAAACCATTAATTATGAGTATAACGTTTACAATGATCAAACCAGGTGCTGTTGAACATAATTTTACTGGCCCCATATTAGGCATGATAAATGAAGCCGGTTTCAGAATAAAAGCCTTGCGTATGACGCATATGGATGATGCACTTGCCAGAGAGTTTTACCGCGATCACAAAGGGAAAATGTTTTTTGAAGGCTTGATTGAATATATGACATCCGGACCGATTGTTGCTGCTATTCTTGAAAAAGAGCAAAATGCTGTGATAGATTTCCGTAATTTGCTTGGCGCCACTGATCCTGCATTTGCAGAGAAAGGAACCATTCGTAAACTGTTTGCTGAATCCCTGAGCCATAATGCTGTCCATGGTTCAGATAGCAATGAAAATGCAATCAGGGAAGCTGCATTTTTCTTCAACGATGAAAATACTTATTAAGAATAAGTCTTAATTAAATTAAAATTGACTAACTTTGCCCTCACATTCATCGAAATAAATAGGAGAGGTATGGAAAAGGTATGTCCGATCACCGGAAAGGTTGTAAATGAAAATGTTGCCCGGGTAAACTCGGCGCTCGTCATATTGTTATTTGGGCTATATTTGATGACAAATAATCCACTTATCATTGTTTTTGTTTTAGTGGATTTTGCCATTCGAGGATATTTTGACCCTAAATTAAGTGTGCTAACATCCATAAGCACTAAATTGTTAGCCTGGTTTAAAGTGCCCCCAAAGCGAATCAATGCTGGTCCTAAAATGTTCGCAGCGCAAGTTGGCGGCGGTCTTGCAACATTTGTATTAATTTGTCATGCGACGGGTTGGAACAGTTCTGGTTGTGTATTTGCAGCTGTTCTGATGTTCTTTGCATTTCTGGAAACAGCCTTTGGCTATTGTGTTGCCTGTAAATTATATCCTTTAATCAGAAGAAAATAATATCGGCTTGTTCTGACTTTTGTATACTTACATCTTTAGCGCACGTATAATTTAAGTTCACCATCACTTTTGGGCATCAGAACTTTTCCCCACCTTTGCGCTTCATGGTAAAGGAAAAAGGAAATACTGTATTTTTGGCAATCATTGCCTGTTTATTATGGTCTTCTGCATTTGCGGGGGTGAAGGTCGGCTTACAATACAATCTGCCATTTCAATTTGCTGGAATACGTTTTGTGATAGCGGGCATCTTGTTGTTGCCTTTTGCAATTGCAAGAAACAATGTCCTACAAATATTCTGGCGTTATAAATGGAAGATTCTGTTGATTAGCATGATGCAGATCTTTTTAACGTATGCTCTGTTTTATAACGGATTAAATTATGTTCCTGGCGCAATGGGTGCAATTATTATCGGATCAAGTCCCTTGTTTATTGCTGGGTTGTCACACTTTTTTATGCAGGGAGACCGCATGTCTTGGAAAAAGGGACTGGTGATTCTTTTCGGATTTAGCGGTATTGTTTTGGTGAGTGTTGGTCGCCACGGAAGTGTATCGGGCGGAGCCTTAATCTACCTGGGTGTTTTTCTGCTAATATTGAACAATATACTTGCCGGTTTCACAAATATTCTGATTGCAAAAGATAAAGGTCGTATTCCTCCGTTGGTTTTAAGTTCATTAAGCATGATCATTGGGGGTGTGCTCTTATTTCTGTTGGCCATCCCTGTGGAAGGGATTAATTTCGGCCCCTTTCCCAGAGACTATTACATTGCACTGGGGTGGCTAAGTTTCTTAAGTGCTGCTGCATTTACAATTTGGTTCTCATTGCTTAAACGGCCCGGGGTGAAGGTTAGCAGTCTTAATATGTGGAAGTTCCTTATCCCTGTATCCGGTGCAGTTCTTAGTTGGATTATTATTGAGAATGAACAGGCCGATGTTATTTCTGTTTTGGGAATGATCTTGACGGGTGCAGCACTTCTTGGCATGCAAATGGTGGATCGAAAATTGTAGCACAGCATTACCTGACTTCTGAAAAAAAACAAAGCAATAATTCCTAAAACTAATAGTAATTCTTCAATTTGTGATGGCCATCCTTTTTGGTTTTTTCAACTGTCCGATTTTTAAAACATTTAAGTTATTTTCGCCATTCAATAAAAGGAACAGATGATGAATTCAGTTTTGCGACTCATTGAAGGGAATTTTGGATGGATTTTGCTCTTATTTGCAGCAAGTGCATTTATATTGCCGGATGCTTTTTTATGGGCGAAGGAGTACACAGACATATTTATAATGCTTGCATTGTTTTTGGGCTGTTTAAAGATAGATTTTACTGAAATGCTACATCTGCGACAGAATTTATCTAAGATGCTGCTATTTATTGGCTTTAACATGATTATTTACCCGGTACTTTTTTATTTCCTTTCGTTTTTGGCCCCTTTCGAAATGCGAATAGGAATTTTCATTGTGATGTGTATCTCGGGCGCAGTAATGACGCCTTTGCTAGCCAGTTTAATGAATTTAAAAATATTATGGGCAATAAGTTATGTTGTCCTTTCTTCCTTACTCGTGCCGTTTTCACTTCCCTTGCTGGTTGATCTGATGTTTGGGATACGACTTGATCTCTCTTTGACTGAGATGATTCTTTTTTTGATGAAAATTGTTTTCATCCCTGTATTCTCCGCTGTTGCAATTCGTCTTTTGTTCAGGTCAGGTGTGATGAAGATACTAAAATACACCGGGGCGGGAGGTACCATTACGATTTCATATTTTCTGGCAGTTGTGATTGCCATCCATCAGCGTGCACTGATGGATTCTGCATTAAAACTGTCAACGCTGTGGATCATTTTGATCATGACTTTTGTTTATTTTGCAAGGTTCATAATCGGCTACTTGGCACCATCGGCCGATGGACGTGAACGGTGGACAAATGCTTTGATGTTTGGAAATTTAAACACAGGACTATCCATCATCATTGCTTCCGAATTTTTTGGTCCCGAAATTATACTCGTTGTTTTACTCTCGGAAGTCCCATATGTATTATCTCAACCCTTATTTCAGCGTCTTTTCAATAAATTTAAACCAGATTTTCTCATTCATGAAAAATCCGGTAGTTAAGCCTGAAGCCAAAGTGATAAACCTCTGAACTGGCAATTGAGAAATATGGATCCAGAGACAAACTGTTATCCATCATAAAATGTGGATTAAAATAGAACCCCGTGTTGCTTATTCCAAATCGCAGGTAATTTTCAGTGTTTCGTTTGAGACCAACCCCAAGCCCCATTTGAAAGCTTGGGAGGCCTGCCGGCATATTAGTGCCGTAGTGCATGTCTGCAAAAAAGATGTCCTCAGGGCCTAATCTCAGGAAAAGCGTGGGTGTAAGTCCTTCAGCACGCCATTCGCTTGAAATATCCGTGTAATTCAGTCCAATCCCCACAGCAGCGATTTTCCCTGAATAATTGACGTAAGGATTTAAGCCAAAAGCGAACGCTTCGTCATAGTTTAAACCGTAGAACTGACTTCCCACAGTAAACTTTTTGTATTTGCTGTATTGATTGGTGTGTTCAATGCTCAGACCACCTGCGGAATAAGGATTTATGCTGCCACAGATTTCTTCTTCATGACCAAATCCAAACCCGCCACCTATTTTGAAGTATTTGCGCTGAAAGATGGTGCTATCAGAGGGTTGATCAAATGTTTGTGACATGAATATCAATGCCAGAATAGTTAGAAACAATGGTACTGATTTCAACAAACGGAACGAATACTGTTCATAAATCA
>JBFHER010000304.1:0-4805 GCA_041584055.1 Bacteroidales bacterium | reverse complement strand
AGCCATCTGAGCCACCAATTCTACGGATGATGCCATCCCTGTATAATACTGAAAGCGAATCGCATCAGTCCCGGGACGTTCTTCGTAATCAAAATCAAGAAATGAATATGCGTTGTATAAGTCATTGGGGTTCCAGACTAGATTAATGCCCCAGTTGATGCGTTGCCGACCAAGGGTAATTTGAATTTTTTCATGCACAAAATCCAAATATAAGCGGTCAATTGTTGTATTTAGCAAATAGGCATTACCTTCTTTAACATTCCAGGATAGATCCAAATATCCATTGTCCATACTGATATAATCCGCATAAGCATCCAAACTCACAAAGTCGCCCCACATCAAACGATTTCGCATGCCCATATTGAGGGTAAAGGCTCCTGCATAGGCCGAAAAGTTCATTCTGTTATGAATTAAATTATCCGATAACAAGGCATCATCATTGCCTACCCACAGGGTTTGCATGTCTTTAACATAACCATCTACGGATGTCTTCACCTGAGCATCAAGACGCAATAAGGTGAAGCAGAATACGATGCCACAGAATAGATGTTTCAATTTTGATATTCTTAGTCCGGATTTATTTTTCGGTAAATGTCCCAGCAAAATCCATAACGCACATGTGCTTATATTTTGGATGAGAATCAAAGGCAACCCCTACACAACCAAAGTCTTTATAAAGGATATTCATTCGGTGTCCCCTTTCAGGTACGCCATCATCAATTAACAAGGAGATTACAACCTTCCGGGCTTCGCCATTGCCATAGTCGATATTCTCACCAGCTGTACCACCCCATTCACCGTAGCGTGCGATGCGGGTAAATGGTGTGCTTTTTCTTTTTCCTTCGTGCCCTACCTTCCCATTGCGTGATTGTTCTCTGGCATGATCCGATGCAGCATTACTCATGCCGCGGGAAGGCTGCAATAAACCCACCGATTGCGACGCTTTTAATTCTCTGATGCATTCCTGTAAAGCCTGCACACCCTCTTCCGTTTCAATAGGAACAGGATCATTTGGAAAAGTAAACAGATTTCCCTTATAATTATTCAACAAGGGTTTTAAAAAGAGTTCTGCATATTTCGCAGGATTGTCTCTTACCATATTCAGTTCCAGGATCAAATCCTTTTCCTGATCATTTAAATAAGACACATATCGTGCAACATCCAGGTAAGGAATGTCCCATATTTGGTTCACAAGAACATCTCTGTTCTGACCAGATACACTAACTGCCAACAACAGCAGCACACTTAATACAACACCGGTTTTAAAACGATTTCTTTTCATCACTTTCTATGCTTCCATCAACTAATTTAATAATACGACGGGCCTTATTTACAACCCGTTGATCGTGTGTACTGAAGATAAACGTAATATTTTCTTCTTTATTAAGTTGTTCCATAATTTCCAACAAATTATTTGTGGATTCTGAATCCAGATTTGCGGTGGGTTCATCTGCAAGTACAAACTTTGGTTTTGAGGCTAGCGCTCTTGCCACAGCCACCCGCTGTTGCTGACCACCTGAGAGTTTGTTAGGCCTTGAATTTTCGCGACCATCAAGTCCAACCGCATGCAACAACTCCATGACACGTTGTTCTCTTTCTTTTTTGGATCTTCCCTGAAGGTTCATCACAAACTCCACATTTTCTTTTGCAGTCAACACAGGAATTAAATTGTAGGCCTGGAAAACAAAGCCAATATTATTTAATCTAAAATCAACCAGATCCCTTCTGCCAAGGCTGGAAATCTTTGTCCCATCCACCACAATCTCACCTGAAGTGAGATCATCCAGCCCGCCTATCAGATTTAAAAGGGTTGTTTTCCCTGATCCAGACGGTCCCACAATCGCCGCAAATTCACCTTCATCAAAATTAAGGCATACATCATTCACAGCTTTGACCTGAACGGCTGAATCGGCATATATTTTTGATGCATTTTTAACTTCTATTATCGTCATGTTACCGTATTTTATGATTCTCTACATTTATTTTAAACATCTGACCTCACAGCCTCCGCAGGGTTTAACTTCAGAGCCCTGCGTGCAGGCCAAATGGAGGCAATGACACCTGTTATAAAAACCAGAACGCTTATGCCAATATATACATCTGCTGTTACAAAAGGATACACCACTGCACTGTAACCAATTGCTTCGAAACCTTCCGCCCACATTCCAAAATCTATACCACGTATTGAAAAAATTTCTACAATCCCCATGCCAAATATCATTCCCAGCACAGCCCCTACCACCGACAGAAACAGGGTTTCGAGCATGATCAGATAAAACACCCGACGCTTATTCATGCCAATTGCCAACAACATTCCTATTTCGTGCACTCTTTCCAATACAGCCATCAGCATTGTATTGATTATTCCAAAAGCCAGAGCAAACAGAATAATCCCAATATAAACCAAATACATCACCTCAATAAAATCGGTTGACATGGCCAGATCCGGTCTCATTTCTTTCCAGTTGTAAACCGTAATATCTTCATTTAACTTCCGGAGAGATTTGGATACAGCTTCCAAATCATCGGGATTACTTAAAACAATTGCGATTTCATGAGATGCGTTTTTTTCCAGGCCAATAATGCTGCCTAAGCTTGATTTTCCGGTAAAGGCCGTTGCCCCGTCAAAACCGCTATTGTTTGTTTTATAAATGCCAGTTACCCTAAACGTTTCATAAACGATGTCACCAGCTAAGGATTGAGTGGTGATGTTAACCTTTGATCGAAGCCTGTAAAATTCAAATGCTTTAAAAAGCGCTGTTTCATATTCAAATACTTCATTTTCATTCAACAATTCTGAAAATGCCGCTTTAAACTCTTTCTCTGTTCTAAAGCGCTCTCCCATTAATGGCCGCAGTTTCTGAAAGATCTCAACGGGCACGCCAGCATTCAGCAGCGCCTCCTTTTTATCTTCACTTACTGTATAGTTTCTTAATTTTAATGCTTCAGCCGT
Source organism: Bacteroidales bacterium (assembly GCA_041584055.1). Taxonomy (GTDB): domain Bacteria; phylum Bacteroidota; class Bacteroidia; order Bacteroidales; family UBA5342; genus JBFHER01. The sequence continues at coordinate 1,852 of JBFHER010000304.1, read as the reverse complement.
TTTTTTGCTAATCAGTATCTCCGGTGTTGATGTGCCTTCCTGCAGATATTCACCTGCAATCAGACATGCATGAATTGCTGATATTTTTTTCTCCTTTTCAGGCACGATTCCGTAGAGGCTTAAACCAGTGGAGGCCCAGGAAGACTGAACCATGGCGCTTGTTTTCACCCGGGATGACCACGCTGCAAGCAATGGGTTTTCATTGAGCGAATCCGACAATTCCTGAAAATCAGTGATGATATATTTTATTTCATCATTGTCAAGGTAGTTTGATTGGTGAATTTGGATATGGGATACTTCATTCTTAATTGCGTCATTTACACGTTGTGCAACCCAGCCCTGCATAATTCCTATGCTCAGCACACCACCAATCAGACCAAAGGTAATTGCGGCCATCACAACAATGCTACGCACCTTGTTCCGCCATATATTCTTCCATGCCAATGCTACCAACATAATGTACTCTTTTATTGGGTTAAGCCCGCATAGCGGCAACTTCTCTTAATCTGAATATTTTGTAAACCGACCTTCCGCTTGCAATTACAACCATGCACACAACGATAAGGCCCTGCACCCACATATAACTCCCGAACCAGGCAAATGGAAGAATCGCCTCAAGCCCCATATCTTCCATCATTTTGGCCATATCACCACTTAAATGCAGCGGATGTTGATGATAGTATGCAATTACGGGAGAACTCGCAATAAGTCCTGCAACAATACCAACAAGTCCAACCAACAACATTTCCAAAGAGAACAAAGCAGCCAAACGCCGGCGTTGCATACCTATTGACACAAGGACTCCAAACTCCTTTTTTCGTTCATGCATCAACATAATCACAGTTCCATAAATTCCAAAAAAGATAATAAAATATAGAAAGTAAAGCATAAACTGACCGCTTATGTTATCCCCCTCAATCTGTTGAACCAGATTTTTATTGAGGGTCTTCCAGTCATGAACAATAAAATCACTCGCATCCAGCTCGGCCATCAATGCGACCTTAACGTCCTCAATCACATCATCATCATTATCCCATAAATTAATGCTTAAGGAAGTAATCATATTCGGCACGGAAAAAAACTGCTGTGCACGCTGTAGACTTATATAAATCAAACGGCTGTCTAAATCGGGAGACGGAATCGTAACGATCCCACGCACTGGAAATAAGCCTGCGGCCGTACTTCCGTGATACCCCTGCCCCATTAGAATCAGTGTGTCACCAATGCTCAATTTGAGGTATTTTGCCAACCGATAGGAAATCAAAGCACCATCATCCTGGTGACCTAAAAAGCCAGATTCATAGGCACAGGCCTGCATAATCTCATCCAAACTCCCAGGCTCACCATCTTCAAGCGAAAGATCCACCTCCAATCTGCCCCGGGATGCATATGCCTTTCCCTGAATGACTTTTAATTTATCAATAAGCGTTTTGCTGATATTTTCATTGGTTTTAAGCATTTCAATCGCTTCGTCTGACACAATATATTTAACAATGCGTTCCTGTGGTTTAGAGAAACTTTTTTCCATTTCGGTATCAATACCAACGATCAGCGCCCCCTTGCTTTTTTCTCCTGTACTGGCAAGCGCAAAGCTTTCTAATCTTGGAACAGCAGCTTTTATTGCACTGTTTTCATTCACGGTCTGCATCAAGCTTTCAGAATACGTAAAAGCATTATCTACAACAGGATCATCCTTGAAGTCGGGATGCTGTATTTGCAAATATCCGGAGAAGGATTCAATGATATTTCTTATCATATGATCGTAGGATCCAAGCTGAAAGGAGCGCATGACCACAGAAAAGAAAACGGCAAAAAATATGGACGAGATGGTTATCACCGAACGGCGTTTATT
>JBFHER010000303.1:0-4841 GCA_041584055.1 Bacteroidales bacterium | reverse complement strand
GTTACACAGCCCTTCAACAACAATCACATTGCCCCTGAATAGCGCACGATGCACAAACTGCACTTCTTCGAGATGGTGTATGCCTGCGACGGATGGCGGTTCAACGCCAAGAATATTTACTTTTTTCCGAATACACCAATCCACTAGGTCACGACCAAGGGTGGGTAATTTATCAAGGTACATTTCCTGATCGTGAATGAATTTACTCCAACCGGTTCGAATAATCAGGCTCTCTCCTGGTTTAAAGTTATCCTCTATTTCACCCAAAATATCACAGGTTAAGACGTCGCCGGGAATCACATCATCAACGTCCGCTAACCATGCCTTTGTAATAAAACGAGCCAAAGGGTAGGATGCGACATCTTCATTCAAAATTCCAAAACTAACAGGCGCTGCCATATGTGTTCCCGCTGATGAAGGAATTTTATAGGCTGACGTGCTCCATCCTTCCCGATCTACAGTGGATGTTTGCTTAATTTCAACCCCTTGCTCTCCATTTGCAAGTTTTTGTGATATGTTGATGTATCGCTTCACAATAATGCTATTATCTGTTAACTGTTCGATGGTCACACTTCACTGTTCACTAATCATGGTTCACTGTTAAAACCCGCTTCTGCCCTTTTCCCAAGCTCCCTATTTGATTTTCTTGAATGCTCACGTATGCGCTTTTCAGCCATATCGCCGTCTCCTAACTCGATGGCCTGAATAATGCCAATGTGTTCGTCCAGGGTTTCTGAAGGGTTACGGACCAGCCCTTGCGTGTACGTTCTCACCAAAACATTGCTGGTAACATCCATTTTAATGAGAATTTCATTGCCGCTTAAATGCAAAATCAGATTATGAAATTCACGATCAGCTTTTCGATAGGCTTCTTCGTCAATGTTGTCGCGATCAGCAGTAAAAGGTTCAAAGATCTTTTTTAAAGCCTTTAAGTCTTTTGCCTGAATCTGGGTTGCCACGCGTCGTGCCGCGATGCCCTCAATGGCCTCCCTGCACTCAAATGCGTCCTTGATTTGCTTCAAATCAATTTTCTTAACAAACATACCACGTCTGGGAATACTTTCGACCAGATATTCGTTCTCTAACATCTGAAAGGCCTTATGAAGTGGTGTACGACTCACACCTAGTTCTGCCGCAATTTTCTCCTGGAGTAATTTTTCACCAGGCTTAAACTGATTACTTAGGATCATTTCCTTGATCCTTTGATACACCTGATAACTGAGATCGTAATATTTTACCTGTTGCATGGGGAAGTGTTCTTTGTATACAAAAATACAAAAACATGCCAATTTATCAAGTTTTATTGCAAATGCTACCTAGAATGTATTCATCAGATACAATTTTGCAGATTGAAGTGATGTTAGGTTCGCATTGAGAAAGATGAATGTACAGCAGATTGGTTAAACAAAAAAGAGGGAATCAACTTGATTCCCTCTTAAACGAATGACGTATCACTCTTTTTATTTTGTTGCTTTAACAGCTTTTTGAACGATGGCTTTAAACGCTTTGGGATGATCTACTGCCAAAGAGGCTAAAACCTTTCTGTTAATTTCAATATTTGCTTTTGACAAGCCACCCATTAACTGAGAGTATGACATTCCCTCCAGGCGGGCTGCAGCGTTAATTCGCTGAATCCAAAGAGAGCGAAAATTTCTTTTCTTTACTTTTCTGTCGCGATAGGCGTATGACAATGCTTTTTCATGTGCATTTTTTGCGACTGTCCATACATTTTTTCTACGACCAAAATATCCTTTGGTCTGCTTCAGAATTTTTTTTCTGCGGGCCCTTGAGGCAACCGCGTTTACTGATCTTGGCATAATTTTAAAATTTCAAGTGGTTAGCGCTCCGCTTTCGGAATCTTTCAGGCTAATTCACTTCGTTAATAACTTAAATCTTACTTCATTGAGAGCATTTCTTTCACATTGCTCTCATCCGCTTTGTGAACTGTTCCGAAGTAAGTAAGATTTCTCTTTCTTTTGGTCGCTTTTTTAGTCAAAATATGACTTTTATAAGCATGCTTTCTTTTAATTTTTCCGGAACCGGTGAGCTTAAATCTCTTTTTAGCTCCGGAAACTGTTTTCATTTTAGGCATTTCTAAAAATTTAAATAACCAATTAGTAAAAATTACTTTTTGGGCGTTATAAACATTGTCATTCGTTTTCCTTCCAGTTTGGGAAGTTGTTCCACTTTCCCAATTTCTTCAAGTTCCTGTGCAAATTTCAGTAAGAGAATCTCTCCTTTCTCCTTAAAGAGGATGGATCGTCCTTTGAAAAACACAAATGCCTTAACCTTTGCTCCCTCTTCCAGGAATTTCAAGGCATGTTTCAACTTAAAGTTAAAATCGTGTTCATCCGTATTCGGACCGAACCGAATTTCCTTCACAACGATTTTTTGTGATTTTGCCTTCAATTCCTTTTGCTTCTTTTTTTGCTGATAAAGGAACTTCTGGTAATCTATTATTTTACAAACCGGTGGATCCGCACTTGGAGAAATCTCCACTAAATCCAATTCCTGTGCATCTGCCATGCGAATGGCTTCTTCCACTGAAAACACTCCCGGGTTTTCTACATTATCACCTACAACACGCACACTCGGACTCTTAATGTATCGGTTAATCCGATGCAAAGCTTCCTTCTTAACTATGGGGCGTCTTGGGCCTGATCTTCTTCTAGGACCTGCTATGGCTAAATCCTCCTATATTTAGTTAATACTCTATTATTTTGCCAACTCACTGGCAATTTCTTCATTTAAAATCGCCGCAAATTTAGCAATTTTCATGGAACCTCTATCACCTTCGCCTTGTTTTCTCACAGAAACCTCATCATTTTCAGCTTCTTTTTCTCCAACAATCAACATGTAAGGGATCCTTTTCAATTCATTATCACGTATTTTACGACCAATTTTCTCGTTTCTGTCATCCACAACTGCACGTACATCCTGTTCATCTAACAAGTCAACAACCTTTTTAGCATAGTCGTTGAATTTCTCACTAATTGGCAGAACAACAGCTTGTTCCGGAGCAAGCCACAAAGGAAATTTACCAGCAGTATGTTCAATCAGAACAGCCACAAATCGTTCCATGGAACCAAAAGGAGCTCTGTGAATCATCACAGGGCGGTGCTTTTGATCATCCGCACCAACATACTCAAGTTCAAAACGCTCCGGCAGGTTATAATCAACCTGAATGGTTCCCAGTTGCCATTTTCTTCCAATGGCATCTTTTACCATAAAATCTAATTTTGGTCCGTAAAAGGCCGCTTCACCAGTTTCTACAACTGTTTCAAGACCTTTTTCTGCACATGCCTCAATGATGGCCTGCTCAGCTTTGTCCCAATTTTCATTGCTGCCAATGTACTTTGTTGTATTTTCAGGATCCCGCAAAGAAATTTGTGCCGTGTAATCCTTGAAGTCCAATATCCTGAAGATGTAAAGGATGATATCAATCACATCAATAAACTCAGCTTTTAACTGATCCGGACGACAGAAGATATGCGCATCATCCTGCGTAAACCCCCTCACCCTTGTTAAACCGTGCAGTTCCCCACTTTGTTCATAACGATAAACGGTTCCAAATTCCGCATAGCGGATGGGCAGATCTTTGTATGAATGAGGTTTATTTTTGAAAATTTCACAGTGATGCGGACAATTCATTGGTTTTAACAAAAATTCTTCACCTTCAGCTGGGGTGTTGATGGGTTGAAAAGAATCAGCACCATATTTTGCATAATGACCAGAAGTCACATATAATTCCTTTTGTCCGATATGAGGTGTGATCACCTGGTCATAACCGGACTTCTTTTGTAGTTTTCGCAAGAACATTTCAAGTCTGGTCCGCAGATCAGCTCCTTTAGGCAACCACAATGGAAGCCCCTGCCCCACTTTTTGAGAAAATGTAAACAACTCAAGTTCTTTTCCAATTTTACGATGATCTCTTTTTTTCGCTTCTTCTAATAAAGCAAGGTATTCATCCAACATCGACTTCTTTGGAAAAGTGATGCCATAGATGCGGGTTAATTGTTTCCGCTTTTCATCGCCACGCCAGTAAGCACCGGCAACACTCAACAGTTTTACGGCTTTTATGGGTGCTGTATCCGGCAGGTGTGGTCCACGGCATAAATCTGTAAAATTCCCCTGAGAATACAGGGTTATTGTGCCATCTTCCAAATCATTTATGAGTTCCTGCTTATATTCATCCCCCTTTTCTTTAAAAATGCGCAATGCATCTTTTTTGGAGATATCCTGACGTTGATAGCCGTTTTTTAATGCTATCAACTCTTTCATTTTCTGTTCTATTTTCGGCAGATCCGAATCCTTGATAATCTCTTCTCCCGGATCTACATCATAGTAAAAACCATTTTCTATGGCCGGACCGATCCCAAATTTCATGCCCGGATAAAGTGCCTCCAGTGCTTCTGCCATCAGGTGTGCAGAAGAATGCCAAAATGCATGTTTGCCTTCTTCGTCATCCCATTTATGCAATCGAATTGAACTGTCATTTACGATCGGACGGGTAATGTCCCATAATTCATCATTTACACTGACCGACAAAACCTCCTTTGCCAGACGGGGACTGATACTGCTTGCAATATCGTAGCCTGTAATACCACTTTCGTATTCTCTTACAGAACTATCAGGAAATGTTATTTTAATCATTTTTTGTTCTTACAATTTTGGGAGGTCAAAGATAATCAATTTTCAAAAACAAGCGTTAATAATATTTGTTTATAAATTTATAGTTTTAAGCATGGATTACACAGAGATAAAAGAGCTTTTAGATATTAAACACGACGCATACAACGATTCGTCGTTTGTTGAGCATGACCCCATTTCTATACCGCATC
>JBFHER010000302.1:0-4852 GCA_041584055.1 Bacteroidales bacterium | reverse complement strand
ATTCTCTTTCTGTTTTCTTGTTTTCTTCTCAGTGTTCAAGCAGCTGTTTCCGAACTACTATTGTTTACACTGTTGTTTGTATTGCAAATATATGTATAATTTATGGTACTATGCAACACATAGTACCATATTTTTCACAAAATATTTCACAACACAGCCATTAACGACTGATTTAATGGCTATTAAGCCAGAATGTATTTTTTTTACTAAAAACTTTATATGAAGAATGAAGCGGGAACAAATATAAGCTCCGGGAATTTTTACGGCTAAAACAAGTCGCAACTGTTTATAACATCGATGTCCTGTTAAAAACTATCCCCTTTCTTTTAACAAAAAAAACCCAACTCGCTTGCAATTCATTCCGATAAATCACAGTTTTAATCAGGCTAAATCACAGAGTGCAAATTCTTTAATAACTATGAAAAAAATTAACACTTCATAATTTAACCTACAATTAACATAAATTAACAAAAGAAAGCATTCTTTTGTCTGGAATTTAAAAACTGAATATCAGGATAATTCAACATGAAAAACAATTATCCTTTTGAGATTTAATTTAGCCATGAACTTCAATTTTTATTGAAAGACCAATCTATATTTACCTATGACTGCGTTTAATAACGCTATTGCTAGACAATAAATTGCATATAACTCTATAATTATCTAAAAACCCAATTTTATGATTAAAAAAGTCAGTTTTTTATTAGTAGCGCTCATTGTTTTGTCGGCTACTTTTATTCAGGCACAGGTAACCTCATCCAGTATGGGTGGACGAGTTACAGATGCTGACGGAGCTGTAATAGGTGCAACGGTGATTGCCACACACACTCCTTCAGGAACAACTTATGGTACTGTAACCAACACAGAGGGTCGATTCAACTTAAATGGCATGCGTGTAGGTGGCCCATATACCGTGGAAGTTAGTTTCATTGGATATGGTACATACACACAAAGCAACATTACTTTAAGTTTAGGAGAAAACTATGTAATGAATGTTGTTCTCTCTGAAGAAACAACATCATTGGACGAAGTTCTTGTTACGGCAGCCCGGACAAAATTTTCGAATGAAAAAACCGGAGCTGTAACCAATATCACAACCGACGAGATAGAAAATCTACCTACTGTAAGCCGGAGCATCACGGACATTACCCGTCTTTCTCCTTATGGAGGTGATGGGATGAGCTTTGCCGGTTCAGATGGTCGTACGGCCAACTTTACGGTTGATGGAGCTAATTTCAACAACAACTTTGGATTGAGCGACGCGCTTCCCGGCGGAGGCAACCCAATTTCGATTGAAGCGATTGAAGAATTGCAAGTTGTAATTGCTCCTTACGATGTGCGTCAAACAAACTTTATTGGCGGTGGAGTAAACGCGATTACAAAATCGGGAACAAACACCTTGAAAGGAACTGCTTACGTTTACCACCGCAATGAGAACTTACGCGGAGATGCAGTTAAAGGCCTGCAAATTCAGGGAGCACGCGACAAAGACCGCAATACAACATACGGTTTCACGTTGGGTGGCCCGATTATTAAAAACAAATTGTTCTTCTTCGTAAATGCCGAAAAATCTGAAACACCAACCATTGCCAATCGCTGGCAGGCATCAACCGATGGTGTTGCCGATGCCGACAACTATATTTCGCGTACAACAGTAAGCGATCTTCAAACGGTTTCTGATTTTGTAAAAGATCAATATGGATATGATACCGGATCTTTCACCGATTTCCCTGCAGACGAAAGCAACACCAAACTGCTTACACGTATCGACTGGAATATCAGCAGCAAACATCGTTTAGCATTACGCTACAACTACACCAAGAACACTTCATGGAGATCGCCGAATGCTACTTCAATGGACGGAGGAACCCGTGTATCTGAAGCGAGAATGTCGCAGGCTTCCATGTCGTATGCCAATTCAATGTATTCGATGGACAACCTGGTTCATTCATTCTCTTTCGACCTGAACAGTCGCTTATCGGATAATATCTCGAACCAATTTTTGGCCACCTTCTCGAAACTTGACGATATCCGTGGAACAAATTCAGAAGAATTCCCCTTCATCGACATCCTGAAAGACGACCAGGCATACCTTTCTTTAGGTTACGAACTATTCACCTGGAACAACGGTGTTCACAACAATGTATGGAACATTAAAGACGAGGTGACCTACTACATGGGGAATCACAAAATTGTAGGAGGTATTGCCTACGAATACAAAATGGCCGACAATGCTTATATGCGTAATGGTACAGGATACTATCGCTATTCCAGCCTCGACGACTTTTTAAGCGGAGCAGCTCCCGAAATTGTAAACTTAACCTATGGTTACGATGGAGAAAGCGATCCTGCAGCTCGTGTAAGAACCAACAAAATTGGCATTTACGGCCAAGACGACTGGAGTGTTAGCGAAAGATTCAAACTTTCCTACGGTCTTCGTCTGGATGCCCTTTTCTTCAACGACGACGATTTGATCACGAATCAGGCCATCAAAGATCTTGACTATTCAGGTCGTAGTATCGACACCGGCGAATGGCCTTCTACCAATATCATATTCTCTCCCCGTGTAGGGTTTGTATGGGATGCTTCCGGCGACAAGAGTTTGAAAGTTCGTGGGGGTACCGGTCTTTTCTCGGGTAACTTACCACTTGTATTCTTCACCAACATGCCTACCAACGGAGGAATGGTACAATACCAGGCACAAATAAATGCCGCCAACGCAGCAGACAGAGGTTTCACAATGGATGAATTTGCCGGTGGCCTTGTAACCGACGCTGACGGCAAAGCAACAATAGCTGCACTGTACGATAAACTGGCAAGCCTGGGATATCCTACAACTATTTCACCGGAAGACGGAACCGTTCCTTCGGCCATTGCAGCAGTAGATCCCGATTTCAAAATGCCGCAAGTATGGAAAATGTCACTTGCTGTTGACTATGCATTCCCAACCTCTTTCCCATTCTCTGCTACCGTAGAAGGAATTTACAACAAAACCATTAACGGAGTTTCTATTTCCGACTGGAGTATTCCAAACGTAGGTGGTTTTGCCCGTTTTAACGGTGTTGACAATCGTCCAATTTATCCTGATGGTTATCGTACCGGTACTAAAGCATTCGTGCTGGAAAATACAAGCCGCGGTTATGGCTGGTCGGGCAACATTACACTGAATGCCCGTCCCGCAGAATGGATCAGCATGATGGCTGCCTATACACATACCGTTGCCAAAGATGTAACCGGAATGCCGGGTTCTAATGCCGAATCAGCATTTACCTACGTTCCTACCGTAGAAGGTCCGAACAACATCAAATTGCACAATTCGCAATACACCACCCCCGACCGTTTGGTAGCATCGCTTACAGCCCACGACAAAAGTGGCAACCACTATAGCATTATCTACGAAGGATGGCGCGGTGGTGCAAACTACTCGTATATGATGGTTAACGACATCAACAGCGACGGTTACAACTACGACGTAATTTATGTTCCTACCGACGAAGAAGTAGCAAACAACGAATTCCGTTTTGTTTCAGAAGACGACCAAACGCGTTTTATGGACTATGTACATGCTGATGACTACCTGAAAGACCAACAAGGTGAATACGCAGAGGCCTACAGCGTTTACTCTCCATGGGTACACCGCGTAGACTTCAGCTACAAGCACGATTTTACGCTCAATACAGGTGGCAACAATCACAAGCTGCAACTTAGCCTTGATGTCAAAAACATAATGAACTTGTTTAACAATGATTGGGGCGTAGCTAAATACCTGAACCCGGAAATTGGTTCGGAAGCGCGTATCCTCAAATACGAAGGAGTTGATGCTGACGGTGTAGCTACATTCTCTACGCCTGCTTCAATCCATGGCGATACGCAAACATTCACACCAAGCTACTCCATTGGTCAATGCTGGTATGCTTCAATTGGTATCAAGTATTTTTTCAACTAATAAAAAAGAACATATAATATGAAATTAAAATATTTATTTCCACTATTCATCGCAGCGCTTGCTTTGATGACAAGTTGTGAAGATGAAGAAACGATGACATTATTGGATGAAATTCAGGTATCATCGTCGTACGTATCTATTCCTGTAGACGGAGGTTCTACAACTATTACTGTAAGCACTGAAGACAAATGGACTATAGAAAAAGTAACTACCGATGAAGATGATGTTGAATGGCTGACAGTTTCGCCAACTTCCGGAAGTGCCGGGGAAGCAGACCTTACATTTTCGGCCGAATCTACCTTAGATGGTCGTACCGCAGAAGTTTTACTTATAAACTGGCATGAAATTCAAACTGCGGATGGTACTACCTATGAGAAAACAACTCAGAGAATTAATGTCATTCAGGGCCTGGCAACCATTTCACCTGCTACCTGTGCCGAAATAATTGCCGGACCAGACAGCAAAACCTACCAGGTAACCGGTGTGGTTACAGCAATTACCAACACAACTTACGGTAACTGGTATTTGGAAGACGAAACAGGTTCTATTTACATCTACGGTACGCTCGACGCCAGTGGTAGTTACAACTTTTTAGATTTAGGAATTGAAGTGGGTGATGAAATAACTGTTGTGGGCCCCAAAACTACCTACAATGGAACCGTAGAATTAGTAGATGTATCGGTAGTCAATATCAATAAATCATTGGTAAAAGTTGATTCGGTACAAAATGCTGAACTTCCGATCGAAGGCGGTGAATTTACCGCTTATATTACCTGCAAAGGAGAAGGCGTATCGGTTGAAATCCCTGAAGATGCCAAATCATGGTTATCTATCTCTTCTATCCAATCGGCAGGAACTGATGTTGTTGTGAAATTCAAAGCCGAAGAAAACCAAGGCGGAGACCGT
>JBFHER010000301.1:0-4886 GCA_041584055.1 Bacteroidales bacterium | reverse complement strand
CAAAGATGAGCTGATACATGCCCCCAATAAAACAGGAAAAACAGCGTTGTTTGAAAGAGAATGTTTCTTAAATAAGTCGTAAACACCTAAAAATAAAGATGATATTAAAGCAAGGAATATCCACATGTGCATTGCGTTGTTAGCATGCAAAGATATAGGCAAATGTTTAAATTTGCAGGCATGACCCAAAATATTGATTTTTATTATTTATGGATTTCATATATTGACATATGTACAAATATACATGTGATTAGCCCTTATTTTGACCCAGTTTTTATTACAAAAAAAAATCAACGACCAGGGTGTTTTTGAATAATAAATACAGTAATTTTGGGGCTTCGATTTTTCATTGGATAAATTTTTCAGTAATTAACATTTTTACATATGAAACCTACACATATTGAACACATTGGAATCGCCGTAAAAAATCTTGACGAAGCAATTGCTTTGTACGAGGATGTTTATGGTTTGGAATGCTATGCGATCGAAGAGGTGGCAGAGCAAAAAGTTAAGACAGCTTTTTTCAAAGTTGGTCAGACAAAAATTGAGTTATTGGAATCTACTGATCCTGAGGGACCGGTGGGGAAATTCGTAGAGAAAAAAGGAGCCGGAGTTCATCACATTGCATTTGCCGTTGAAGGCTTGCAGAAGGTTCTTGATATCGCTGCGGAGAAGGGTGTAACGCTGATCGATAAAACACCACGTAAAGGAGCTGAAGGACTGAACATTGCCTTTCTGCACCCTAAATCTACCTTTGGTGTGTTAACTGAGCTTTGCGAGGATCCCAACGCATAAGAGAACACATTGATTTTATGAAAAAATTAAATGAATAAATTAGAATGGCAAATCAAGACAAATTAAAAAAGTTGATCGATCTGAGAGCTGAAGCCAAGTTGGGTGGCGGTATTAAAAGGATCGAAAAGCAACACGCTCAGGGAAAAATGACCGCGCGTGAACGTATCGAAATGCTTCTGGATGATGGAAGTTTCGAAGAGCTGGATATGTTTGTAACACATCGTTGTACAAACTTTTCAATGGAGAAAAATAAATTTTTGGGCGACGGTGTTGTAACCGGTCACGGAACGATCGATGGTCGTGTGGTGTATGTTTACGCTCAGGATTTTACTGTGTTTGGAGGATCATTATCCGAAACCTTTGCGCTTAAAATTTGCAAGGTGATGGATATGGCCATGAAGGTTGGCGCACCTATTATCGGAATCAATGATTCAGGAGGAGCCCGAATTCAGGAAGGTGTGACTTCTTTGGCTGGTTATGCTGAAATATTCCAGCGCAACATTATGGCCTCTGGTGTGGTACCGCAGATTTCTGCCATTTTTGGACCTTGTGCAGGGGGGGCAGTATATTCTCCTGCATTAACAGATTTTATAATGATGACCGAGGAAAACAGTTATATGTTTGTAACTGGTCCTAAGGTTGTTAAAACAGTAACAGGTGAAGACATTACGGTGGCTGACCTGGGAGGTGCTGGTGTACATTCTTCTAAATCTGGTGTTTCTCACTTCAATGTTGAAACTGAAGAAGAAGGAATTATGATTCTTCGTAAATTGATTTCTTACTTGCCACAGAATAACCTTGAAGAAGCACCCTTGTTTGAAGTAAAAGATCCGATTGATCGTTTGGAAGATTCATTGAACACAATTGTTCCTGACAATCCAAATCAGCCTTACGACATGAAAGATGTTATTTATAGCATTGTAGACGACAATGAATTCCTTGAAATTCATCGCAATTATGCGAAGAATATCATTACAGGATTTTGTCGTATGGGTGGCGCAAGTGTTGGTATTATTGCAAATCAACCAAGCTTTTTAGCAGGTGTGCTCGATTGCAATGCATCCCGAAAAGCAGCACGTTTTGTGCGCTTCTGTGATTGCTTTAACATCCCTGTGTTAACCTTGGTTGATGTTCCGGGATTCTTGCCTGGTTCTCGTCAGGAATTTGAAGGAATAATTACGCATGGTGCCAAACTGATGTTTGCTTACGGCGAGGCAACTGTACCTAAGGTAACTGTTACATTGCGTAAATCTTATGGTGGTGCACACGATGTTATGTCTTCTAAACAATTGCGTGGCGACTTTAACTATGCATGGCCATCTGCAGAGATTGCAGTGATGGGAGCAAAAGGTGCAATTGAAGTTCTGGAAGGACGTAATATTGCTAAACTCGCTACCGATGAAGAAAAAATAAAGTACATCGAGGAAAAAACAAAGGATTACGAAGACGCATTTGCAAATCCTTATCAGGCAGCTGCCTATGGTTATATCGATGATGTAATTGAGCCGCGAAATACACGTTTCAGGGTAATCAGGGCTTTCCAGACTTTACAGACGAAGAAAGTTTCTAATCCACCTAAAAAACATAGTAATATACCATTGTAAAATAAAACTTATGACGACACTGTTTTTAGTTGATACAACAACATGGTGGATTATTACTTTTCTCGGATGGGGGATTGTATTTTTTGCCCTTGTTGTGCTCGTTGCCGTATTTATGTTAGTTCCTAAATTGTATGCATATACAGTGAAAGATCGTTTAAGACGACAAGGAAAACTGGCACCCAACGAACAAGTATCGGATAAAGATCTTCAGGTGAGTGGTGATGTAAATGCTGCCATTGCTTTAAGTCTCTATATGTACTTTAACGAGTTGCATGACGAGGAAAGTAATGTGATAACTATCAAGAAGATAGAGCGACGTTACTCCCCATGGAGTTCTAAGATTTACGGAATGAATAATAGCAATTTTCCAAATTAAAACAAATGAAAAAGTTCGAATTCACCATAAAAGGGAACAAATACAATGTGCATCTCAAGGAGCTTGAGGACAATATCGCACAGATTGAAGTAAATGGTACTGTTTACAATGTTGAAATCCATCAGGAGGTTAAAAAAGAAAAAACACCTCGTTTGGTACGCAAGGTTGTAACCAATATGCCAGGAGAAGGACAGATTACCAAAACAGCTCCTTCGGGAGTCAAGGTGCTGGCTCCACTGCCGGGTAATATTTTTAAAATATTATGCAATGTGGGCGATACGGTTGCCAAAAACGATAACCTTTTGATCATGGAAGCCATGAAAATGGAAAATGAGATCAAGGCTGAAAAAGAAGGAGTTATTAAAAGTATTAAGATTAAAGTTGGTGATGCAGTTTTGCAAGGTGACGTATTAATCGAAATGGAATAGCTCGAATAAATTATGATTATGAAACAAAATAAAAAGTCATACCTTTTGATGGCAATTGTTGTTGTGCTGCTGGTTGTGAATACCTTCATAACTTATGCGCAAGGCACCGCCGATTCAGGTACGTCGAGTGAAGTCCTTAGAGGACTGACACGTTTCTGGGAATTTACAGGTTTTGCAAATTTTGATATTCGTAACCTGATAATGATTGCTGTTGGTTTGATATTTATCACCCTGGCAATTGCAAAAGATTACGAACCACTCTTGTTGGTTCCAATTGGTACTGGTATCATTCTGGGGAATATTCCTTTTCTGGGAGGATATCAAATTGGGATTTACGAGGATGGATCTGTTTTGAATTATTTGTATTTTGGTGTAAGAAAAGGGGTCTATCCACCGCTTATTTTCCTTGGAATTGGAGCAATGACCGATTTCTCGTCACTTATTTCAAATCCTAAATTGTTCTTACTGGGTGCGGCAGCACAGGTTGGTATTTTTGGAACCTTCCTTGGTGCAGCCTACATGGGCTTTACTTTACAGGAAGCAGGTGCAATTGGTATCATTGGTGGAGCTGATGGTCCTACAGCAATCTTCCTTTCTTCAAAACTAGCGCCACACCTGATAGGGCCGATCGCTATTGCAGCATACTCATACATGGCATTGGTGCCTGTGATACAGCCACCATTTATGAAGCTGTTGACCTCACCTGCGGAAAGGAAAATAAGAATGAAACCACCTCGTGCAGTTTCAAAAACTGAAAAGATTCTTTTCCCGATTCTTGGTATGTTACTAACATTGTTCATCGCTCCTTCAGCACTTCCATTGCTGGGGATGCTTTTCTTCGGAAATTTGCTTAAAGAATCAACAGTAACCAATCGTTTGGCTGATACAGCACGTAATCCTTTGATTGATATCGTAACCATCTTGTTGGGTATAACAGTGGGGGCTTCTACACAGGCAGATGTGTTCTTAACCTGGGATTCAATCAAAATCTTCATGTTGGGTGCATTCTCTTTCTGTATTGCCACAATGGGAGGATTGTTGTTTGCGAAGTTTATGAATCTGTTCTTGAAAGGAGACAATAAAATTAATCCACTCATTGGCGCTGCGGGCGTGTCTGCTGTACCTGATAGCGCGCGTGTTGTGCAGCATCAGGGCTTGATGGCGGATCCTACCAATCACCTTCTGATGCATGCAATGGCACCCAATGTTTCCGGTGTGATTGGTTCTGCAGTAGGAGCGGGTATCCTTTTGAGTTTCTTGATGTAAAATTAGTTTGGCCTGGTATTTCGGGGCATTCAGAAATATGTATTGATGTAAAGGGGCAGCATAATTTGTTGCCCCTTTTCTTTTGTTCTAATTGCAATGGTATATCCCAACAATAAGCCCGGGAGAAACCCGGGGACAGAGAATCCACTTAAATTAAGACCCGCACTTGTGGGTATTCTATGGTGCACAGTGGATTGCTGACATTCACCCAAAGCGTGAATGGTTTTAATTTAGCGCAGCGAACCGTGGCCCATTTATTCGCGAACAAGTTTGAACACCATCAGAATTTGGGCTTCGCGTTTCGTAGAAAATATGTCTCCATAAATTTTAATAGCAACCCACCACATACAATTTTTTTGAAAGACTGTTTTGATTCTGTTGTCTAGGGTCAGGATTGCTTTATTGATAATTAGCCAT
>JBFHER010000300.1:0-4899 GCA_041584055.1 Bacteroidales bacterium | reverse complement strand
CAATCATTTTGGCCACCTGCTGGTTGAATGCATCCGTGTCCTCAGGATCACCATTTGGAAGCGTATTTGCATTCAGACGCTTAACCTTAAAATTCACCTGCTCTGCCATGGGTTTAATTTCTCCTTTGTTCCAAAGTGCCAATTCCACAGTATATTCTCCAGGCAAACATTGATAGCCGCCATTTGTGGTTTTTAGCGGATCGAATTTGCTTGCCGAAGTTGTATTAACGGAAGTTTGTTTCAGGTCCCAAGCAATGCGTTGAATTCCTTTGGCAGGTTTTTTTGTGATTTGTCTGATCACCTTGCCTTGTTTGTCACGAATGGTGAAGATCAGATGCGCACTTTCTTCTTTTTCTTCCAATTGAAGCTCACGCCATGTGGGATGCGGAACCGCTTTGTTTTCCTTTAACAGGTCTTTTTCTGCCTTTTTGCGCGTTGCCTTGTCAGATTCAGGTGCTTCCTTGATGTAGTAAGTAAATATTGCACCATATGGCGGATTTGCGGCCGTAAAAAAGGTCGATCCCTGATTGCCAAAATGAGCGGTTTGAATGTATTGCAGAGCATCTTTTACAGGGAAAATGACGGCCTCTTTTTCGGTCATCTCCTTTGACAAGTCCCGCAATGGTGAGTAATCATCCAAAATATAAAAACCACGTCCAAATGTTGCAAGAACAAGGTCATTCTCACGTTCCTGAATGGCAATATCTTTCACATTGATGGTAGGGATGCCTGCTTTTAAGCGCACCCAGGATTCGCCGGCATTAATTGAAAAATAAATACCCATTTCTGTTCCTATGAACAAAAGTTTCTTGTTTATGTGATCCTGCTGGATCGTATGAGCAGGCTGATCTTCCGGGAGATTGGATGCAATTGAAGCCCATGTTCGCCCTTTGTCACTGCTTTTAAGCACATATGGTTTCAAGTCATCCATTTTCATGTTGTCAAAAACTGCATAAACAACATTTGAGTTGTGTTTATCTGCTTGCAAGTCGCTCACATAAGTGAATTTTGGAACACCGGGGAATTCTTTTACCTGATACCAGGTTTTTCCATTGTCTTCGGTAATTGAAATAACACCATCATCAGTGCCTGCATAAATCAAACCTTCCTGAACCTCTGACTCATTCAGAGAAACAATTGTTCCCCATTGTGATGATGAAACATGTTTCACCACTGCATCGGGACCCCAATACTTATCCATGTACTTAAAAGCGTTTCGATCAGTTTGTGTGGTGAGATCTTCTGAGATTACCTCCCAGGAATCACCTCTGTCATCGCTTCTAAATACTTTGTTTGCGGCACAATACAAACGCGTAGGAGCGTGCGGACTGATAAACATTGGACTGTCCCAGTTCCATTTGTATGCTTTTTCGTTTTTGCGTTCTCTGGGTTTTACAATCAGCTTTTCACCTGTTGCTTTATCGTAGCGATAGATGTTTCCATACTGGTATTCGGAATAAACAATATTTTCGTTGCCCGGCTCGATGGCTTGCCAGAAACCGTCACCCCCCAGAGTTGCAAACCATTCACTGTTGCTTACCCCTGTTCGTTTAAAATTGCGGGATGGCCCTCCCATAGAGTTGTTATCCTGCGTGCCGCCATAGACATTGTAAAATGGCTTTGCATCATCAACAGCAACCCGATAGAACTGCGTAATTGGCAAATTTTCTTTAAAATCCCATGTGGATCCCAAATCGTATGACTCATAAATTCCGCCATCACCACCGATAAGAACATGGTTTGTATTGTCAGGATTGATCCAAAGGGCATGATCATCAACATGCCGGTTTTTATTTCCCAAACGGTTCCATGTTTTTCCAGCATCTGTTGTGTACTGTGTATAAGTTTCTACGCTGAATACTTTATCAACATCCTGAGGATCGCAATAAATTTCATTGTAATACTGTCCGCTACTTGCATGACTGCTCATCTTATGCCAGCTTTCACCCTTGTCTGTAGATCGGTAAAAACCGCTGTTCTTTTCAGCTGCTTCAACAATCAGGTAGAGAACATTCGGATCAACAGGCGATACATCGATGCCCATGCCACCAATATCCACACCGGGAAGTCCTTTCATTATTTTACGCCAGGTTTCACCATTATCGGTACTTTTATAAACAGCAGATTCCGGGCCACCACCGATTTTTCCGTAATGATGACGTCTGCGCTGTTCCGAGGTTGCATACAGGATGTCCGGGTTCGAAGGATCCATCTTCACATTATTGACACCTGTATTCTCACTGATCTCCAGCACTTTTTTCCAGGACTTGCCGCCATCCGTTGTTTTATATAATCCGCGCTCACCTCCAGGTCCCCAAGCGGACCCTTCGCAAGCAACAAAAACAACATCCCCGTTGCGGGGATCAATTACAATGCCGCCAATCTGACGAGAGTTTTTCAGGCCCATGTTTTTAAAAGATTTCCCGCCATCCACGGATTTGTAGATCCCATCGCCATACCCCAGCGCACGTTGGTGATTGTTTTCTCCTGTTCCAACCCATATAACACTGGTGTTGCCCGGATCCATCTCCACATCTCCAATTGAATAAGCGCCATAATTATCGAAAATAGGTTTCCAGGTAATGCCATTGTTTTCAGTCTTCCATACATTCCCGCTTGCCACTCCAACATAATACTCTGATGGACGATCCGGATTAACTGCAAAATCAGCAATCCTGCCGGATGCCCACGCCGGACCAATGTTTCTGAATTTAAGCCCGTTAACCAGTGTGCTGGTTATTACTGTGTCTTTTGTGTTCGGTTCCTTTTTCTCCTTTTTTGCAAAAGAAGGTGTTGCAACAGCAAGAGTTAGAAAACATACTGTCGCCGTTTTAAGAATAGTTTTTCTCATGTTCGTAGAATTCTATGTTGTTTGTGTGTGTCGAATGATGATTGTAAACGGTTCCACTTATGATCGTTCAGGTCATATTAAAATCCCAGTTTTAAAAGATAGATAAAGTTATCCATTCTGAATGGAAAAGAAAAGCAGGAATGTTTTTTTGTTGCTTGTTCCTTATTCCTTTGCTTTGATGATTGTTTAATTAATTCATCCGCGTGAATTATTTAAACAAGGTTTTGGTGCATGAGTTTTAAAAATGACAATGGCAGAGATGTCATTGTCATGCCAAGCGAAAGCACGCTCATAATTTACAGAGGATGGAAACCGGTGAAATTTAAAAAAGGGTGTGTTGATGAAGCTTTTAATGGATGAAATGCAGTGTTGGATTAGAGCAGGGATGCCATGGGATCAACCAATCATCTCTTTCACCTCACGGGTCATATCTGTGAAATATGCAAATACTTTCTCATCCTGAAGATGTACTTCCAGTTCCTTTTTCCAGGTGTCGGCTTCTTTGGTTAAACGCATGATGTTCTGATGGAATTCTTCATTGTAATCATCTTCTTTTTTATTGGCAATGTATGTTTTAAATTCAATCAGCCACGCTTTATATTTTTTGAGAAAATCCAATTGCTCATCATTTAAACGATAGTCCTCTTCTACATTATTATCTGCAGCAATTGCAGTAGCTCCTGTTATTCCGGCAGTTACACCTAATCCGAGTTTTCTAAAAAAGTTTTTTCGATCCATGTTTTCTTTTTCCATCCATAAAAATTTTAACTGATTAAATAACAGTTAATCAACTGAAATAGTTGTGCGGAATGTGAAATATTTTTGTGCATAATAACTATATAGAACCACCAGAAAGGTTGTGACAATTTTTGCAAGGGTAGCGTACATCTCAAATATCTCAACAAATATCTTCAGGAAAATGTAGTTTAAGAGGATGCTTCCTGAAACGGTAAGACCATAACGGAACAACTGTACTCGACCATCCAGATTTGATTGGGTAAAGGTGATGTATTTGGCTAAAAGAAAACCGGTGAAGAAAGTGATGGGAAAAACAATTAGGAAAGCACCAATGTGGGCAGAAATGCCATAGAATCCCAAATCGATCATTTCTTTGTGAAGAATAAAATTGTATGTCACAAAATATAACAATACATCAAGCACCATGTTGCCTCCGCCACATGCTGCATACCTGAACGTTTGTGCTGGTAAAATTTTTTTAAAAGGACTATGACACCAATTTAGAAAATTGATGATACTGCTTTGTACGATGTTTAACTTCATATGGTTGTAATCACTAAAATGAGAATGTCATTTTGTGTTTGAGAGGTAAAGATAACAAAAAGTAATTACGAAGTTAAATTAAATTGCACTACTTGAGGTCGATGCGAATTCCTACTTCCAATTCGGTGTCCCGAAATTTTTGCTTCGTATCCGTGTTACGGTTTAGAGAACTGGATAGGATATATTTGGCTTCACCATAAACTGATACGATTTCAGCTATCGGATAATTGTAGCCAATGCCAAATCCTATTCCACTGTTTAAACGCTTGCTGGTATTTTCGGCTTCTGAAACAGAAGACTTAAGTTGTAGCACAGTTTCTGTATTCGATAAGTTGTCATACAAATATTGCGAGCTGGAGCAACCAATTTTTAAAAATGCCAGCGCATAAAAATTTTGCATCCAGCCGTCCATTGGCAGATGATGAATTGCCCTTAAGAAAAATAAGGTGCTTCTCCACTTATCAGTTGAAATACTTCCTTTTTGGGTGTTGGCATATAAATTCGCGGCAAAGATGATGGCAAAAAAATCCAACGGATAATACCCAATACCAAGGTTAATGCCACCTCCGGAATTGTTTGTTTTAGACGAAAGACTGCCATCAGAGAATTTGTTCCAATTGGATCCAAAATTTATATAAGGATTCAAAAGCGTCGCAAGCATAAACCAATGCCCTGCCCTGTATCTGTTAAAAGTAGCATCTGAAGCTGATGCGCCTGATTTGTGATACATCGTGTTGCATGTTAGTGCTGCAACCACTGTAGCTTGT
>JBFHER010000299.1:0-4910 GCA_041584055.1 Bacteroidales bacterium | reverse complement strand
GTCTTTCGCTTCCAGCTTGCATTCATCAATCATCTCGATGGCATAGTCCATACGGCCCAGGTCGGTAGCGCCACTGTTATTCGTTCCAAAGGTAAACTTCACCCCGGCTGCCTTTGCTCGTTTTAAAAACGCAGGACTGGGGATCCTTCTTCTGTTATTAATTTCCAATGCAACCTGATTTTCTGCCAGAGCTTTGATGACTGCATCCATGCGTTCTTCTGTCCACAGCTTGTCGTAATCAGCCACTATTTCATCTGGCAAATAAGTTGCATTCACATAGATTTGAATGGGCTCATTATTCAGGATGCCCACCAAACGATCCACCATCTGATCCATAAAATCCTCCGGATCACCGATCTCTGTTTCTTCCGGGAGCCATAAGCGCATTCGTTTTCCATTGTCGTTTGTCCAGGTCATGACATCCGTAAACACATAATCAAATCGAGCAATGCTCTCTTTTGAAAAAAGAGTTGTCCACTCCCGCCCCTCGGCCTGCATGGCAAAATAACACTGACCTGGTCGCTTGTACCAGTCAAGAAATTTTCTTAGGTCTTCGTCTGTTTCAAAACCCATTTTTAAACCGCAATTAACAGCAAAACCATAGGTATATCCGTACTTCCTTGCATTGGAGAGTGCATTGGCCATTTCCAATTCTCCTTTTAAATGAACATGCAAATCCATCAGGGGAAGATTCGATCCGGCCAAATCGATCAGCTTTCTTTCAAATTCAAGATCTTCCGGTGGTGTTCCAGGCGTTGGGAGGTCATCCGGCAAGGGCCTGACAGTTATGTTCCGGTAATGGACTTCACTTCCCGGGTCGTGCCCCTGAAGCGCAAATGTTCCGGATGAAAGCACCCGGCCCTTAAAATTCTCTGTGCGATAAGGATTTTCGGGCTCTGTGTAATCCGAAATCAAAATATCATTGATATAAATTCGAATTGTTTTTCCTACGACAACAATCCGATACAAAAACCATTCATTGTCATTCACAGGAGATTTCCATGTATTTCGGATGGCATAGATACTACCTGTCATCTTTCGTTCGCCTATCCGACCTTCCTTTTGCGGCTTATTTGAATTGATCACCTGACATTCGTAGCCTTTCTCCGGCCAGCCCTCTTCCTGATACTCCGTGTGAAAATAAATCCCTGAATTTGACCCGGGAAGTGTTTTCACCTCCGCTGTAAACTCAAAATTCCTGAAATTATGTCCCTCAACATCTCCAACATAAAACAAATGAGAGCGCGCACCATGAGCAACGAGTTCTCCATTTTGCACCGACCAGGTACCAGCATTTTCTGATGCCTTCCAACCGGTGAGATCTTCACCATTGAACAATACAACGCTGTCATCTGAATTGCAAGCAGACAGAATTACAAATACGATACTTAATAAAACGAGATTAATTATTTTCATTATGCAGGATTTTACGATTGAATGGATTAAAGATATTAAAAAACAAAGCATTCGCAATAATGGTCTTCGCAAAACGCATCCCTTAATGTAGCAACCTGTTTTATAAGTCATCATAGATTTATTCCACGTGATGTTAAAGGAGACACCTAAGCAACTGTATTCAGTTACCTCATATTTTTCCTAAAAACTTTTTTTCCTAACTTTAAGAACCCTAAAATTAAAAACCATGAGCTCCGAAAACTACTTGATCAAAGATCAGCATGCGATCTACTTTGTAACCTTTACAATGACTCACTGGATTGATGTATTTACACGACCAAGATATAAACTTCAAATTACTGAATCCCTCAACTTTTACGTCAAAAACAAAGGCCTTCAAATATATTGCTGGTGCTTAATGTCAAACCATTTACATCTAATTTGGAGTGTTCCTGGAAAAACAAAACTTAGTTCTATCATCAGGGATTATAAAAAGTACACTGCAAGAATGATACTTGATATGATTACTAATATGCCGGAGAGCAGAAGAGAATGGATGCTACGTCAGTTTGAATTTGCGGGAAAATATGATAAGCGAATTACAAAATATCGTTTTTGGCAGGATAAGAGTCATCCAATTTTAATTCATACAGCTGAGATGTTTGAACAAAAAATGAATTACATCCATCAAAATCCTGTAAAAGCAATGATTGTAGCAAAACCTGAGGATTATATTTTTAGTTCTGCAATGGATTATGCTGGTGAAAAAGGCTTGGTTGATGTTGTGCTTGTTTAGTTCAGTATGTTCTGTTTCTCGTCTGGAGACGAGCAATATGCTCCCCCTCGTCTGGAGACGAGGGGGCTAGAGACGTCTGGAGACGAGAGGGATTGAGCGTCTGGAGACGAGGGGGAGACGAGGGGGAGCATATAAAAAGCTTTATAAAACGTATATACTTTACTTACTAACAATCACCAGCCAGTCTTCGCCATCATCAGCCGGAGGATTGCCAAGTGCAACAACAGAACCTCCTTTTACTTTAGCAACATCTGTGGTGATAAACGCACCACCGGTTCGCGGATTAAACCAACGCACTTTGAAATTACCTTTTGCAGCGGATAAATCGAGCGTAGTGGTTTTATCATAAGCCAGATAAACAAGATAATATTTCCCTTCCTGCGCGAAACAGTGTTTTCCCTTGTCACCTGTTGTATTTCCGATAAGTTTATCAGCATTTTTCATGTCCTGGAATGGTACATTATCACGGAAGAAATCAAGGGCGATGGCGCAATACTCCCAGGTTTTATTCCTGCTTCTCCAGTCTTCACACAGCAAATCGTTTTGAGGAAGTTTGTATCCAAAATAAAGCTCAACACCTGCTCCTCCTGCCATCAGGTTACCATACAAGGTTTGCTTACGAATGTCGTGGAGACTGTATCCGCTTTTGGCTGCATCAAAACCTTCATAACCATCATCCGGCACGGCACCTTCGCTGGCCGAGCCTTGTTCATCATTTGCAACAATCCATGGACGACCAGCCTTATCTGACGCATTCACCCACTGCAGCGTGCGGCTAAACACCTGGTTCCATGAATTTTGAAGCGACAGTCCTGTGAGTCCGGGATTTAATCCCAGCAAAGGTTCATATCGTTTTTCCTGTTCATTTGGGAAGGTATGCAGTACAATATTATGTTTAAACTGATCCAATTCTGAAATGTAATTGATCATGTCTTTATGTTGCTTCACCGACTGTGTATTTTCCTCTCCCAGATTCCAGTTTAATGCAAGTAAATAGCCATATCTCGCAATCAACTCACGGTAATACAACTTGCGTTCAGGCCCCAGATCTCCACCATCCAATGATTCTACTTTTTTACCCACAACATCGGTTTTATGTCCGATGATGTTGTCATCGTTTTCTGTTTCCTGGGTTTTAAAATGCAGGTACATCCCCTTTTCCTGAGCAAAATCAAACACAATACCCCATTGATCCAGTTTGGAACAGTCGTACCTGAACTTCTCATCCCGTTTGATAAAAGGCCAAACATTGTCACCATCACCCCCTGCATTGTAGGTGAGGAATGAAAATGCATTCACTCCTTTATCAGACAAATACCCGATGGCACCTATCAAACCGCTTCCTTTACCATCTTTCCAGGTGGGATATCCCGGCTTAAAATCTTTTTGATGCGCTTCATATTTTTTTAAAGGCACATTTGCCTTCATCGTATAGGTGCCATCAAAATCTTCGTACCCCAGTAGGGTTTCAGGTGCATCCGCACCAGCTTTTATGAAAAAATCCTTACTGCCGGCATATTGAAGGTAATGTTTGCCAACATATTGCAAGCGGCCATGGGCTCTGAAATCTTTTCCTGTTTTATCTGATTGTGCTACTTTAAACTCACCTTTGATGTTGTTGTAATCAGCCATGACGCTTCCTCCTAACTCCTGAGCAGCGTTTTCACCTTTCTTAAAATGAATTGTATAGGACCATTTTCCTTTTTTGTCGGGAGAAAGATGTGCACGCCACTTATTTCCTGAATCCGCGCCGCTATTGCCGGCAAAACCGTCCGCAGCAAAATAACCTGGCACCGTATACGATGGGGATCCTGAGCTGTGTGTAAAAGTCACCATCATGTTGTAATAGGTAAACGGGTTTGGCACCTTATCCAATTCATGGGCAAAGGGACCATCCAGTGTTAAGGTCACCTTGTGCCACTGTTTCAATTCTCCTGATATTTCAACAGATCCGTCTCCATTCTTGCCTCTTTTTGCAATATCCGAAAATATCAGTTCAGGTTCTTTCAACTTTGCCGGAGCTTGCTTTTCGGGCAGTTCTCCTGCTTTTGCAAATTTAACTGCAGCAGCATCCTTTCCTTTGGTCATTGGGGCAAACAGAATACCTGCCCAGCGACCACGACTGTATTCCTGCCCATCCGCACTGGCAATACGTGCCTCTACTTTCACGATATCACCCTTTTTCATTTCAATGTTTTCCCAAAGATCATTATGCGCTGGCCCTTCAGCAAAAGTCGCTTCACTCAACGGACTTTTAAAATCGCCTATCAGCGCATCATTCACCCAAACTTTATAGGAAGATTTTCCGTCATTTTCCCCTACGGATATAAAAACCACATCATACATCCCATCAGCGTAAGGAAAGGCCATGGAAGTAATTGCTTCCTTATTTTTTTCTGGATTGATGGCAAGCCAGTTTTTATCCTTATAAAAGCCATTTTCTCCTGAAGGAAAATCAGTTGCTTTTAATAAGTGTGACTGTGGCACCGCCTTTCTAACCTGTTCAGAATAAACTGTCGAAGGCGGATTAGTTGGATTTTGACTCACCTCAGGAAATGATGCCGACTTTTTCCCTGACTTTAAACGCTCTGAGGGTCCTGCATCCGCACCTAACTGAATGTTTTTATTGGTTGTTAAGAGAAACTTATCAAATTCAAACCCGTCTTCCCGCATGGAGAAAACAATTTCGTGTAAACCTTTCTCTTTGATATCAAGGTAT
>JBFHER010000298.1:0-4914 GCA_041584055.1 Bacteroidales bacterium | reverse complement strand
CATAATAGGAATTGCCACCAGGCCGCCGCGTGACGTTTTTACCACCTGATCGTTCTCAATATACAACCCTGCACCCAATTGATAAATAAGGCTTTCCATATCCGTAACAGTCTGACCAAAATCTTCCTGTTTAAGCGAATAGGTCGACCCCGTTCCAAAACGTTTTAAGTTATCACTCACCCGATCTTTTTCCTGAGATCCAAAGACTGTTAATTCTGTGAGGTACTTCGTTTCCCAGATTTTAAACAAGGTATCCAAATCTTCCGTTTTCTCATGCACATCCACATTGGAATGATAAACATAGGGCATCAACTCATTCAGAAACAACTTAACAATGCTGTCACGCATTTCCTGTTCGCGATCTTCCATGGTGAGTTTCGATCGGGAGAACTCATTCTTTTTTTCTGCAGAAATGATAATTGTGGGGTTTGATTTTTCAGTAAACTCAGGCTTCACCCAAAACCTGCCAATCTCATCCGCTTTTGAGAAGGTTGATGCAATCCCTTTTCCCCAGCTATAAACCTCAACACTTGCATGGGGCACAACCGAATTCCCCTTTGTGACCACACCCCGATACAGATCATAGTCGTAATAAACATACCCAGGCTTGATTTTGTGACATAACTCGATATACCAGTCATACTTTCTCCAACCATGGGTCAGCATCACCAGGTCGGTTCGATGATCAAGCAGATTATCATCTTCCCCCGTATCAAAATATTGTGCCGGTTGATAAACAGAACCTGACAGCTCAGATTTAAACAATGTATAATCACGGATATCAGGCAGCGGGTTTAAAGGATTTATTCCTTCAGCAATTTTTGTAATTGTAACAGACAGATTTGAACGAATGGGCGTGCCATCTGCGGTCAACATTTCCAAATCAATTACACCTTTGCTCCTTGTGAAATACTTGTTGCTGTTAAAATGAAGCTGTGTTGTTATTTTGTCGGATGGGCGAACAAAAACCAGGCGTTCAGCAAAAGGCTCTCCCCTGCGATCAAATAGGGTTAATTTTGCAATACCTTCAGGCAAGCCCCTGACGGGAAATAAAAACATCTGTTCATTTTCCAGTGAAATGGTTTGTGTGCCAACAACAACTCCATCCATTTGCCATACCGCAGTTATCGCTTCTTTCCCATCAAAATTCTTTGCCACCTTAAAAATTGCATTCCCTCCGCGTGTTCCCAGATAAGCCAAGGCAAATCCCTGATTTAATACCTCAGGGAAAGCTACTTCATGCGAATACAGAAGGGGTGAATTAATTTGGAGCTTATATTTTTCACCAGCTCTGGGGATCAACACAAATTTCCCCATCCCCTGATGGGATGTATTGAATTTAGTCACCACTTCGCCACTTGCATCCCTGACGACACCCTCAATATCAACGGGTAAACCACGATCGTTCACACTTCGAAAGGCCACAATTTGCATCAGATCTGCCACCAGATGACCTCCTTCGGGAAGGAGTTGAACATCCAATGCCTGCACAAGAGAAGTGGCATAGGTTACAGTACTGTCCGGCACTTCATAACTTCCCCCAACCACATCAATTTTTATTGGCTCATCCGGATGCTCGGAAACAAAAGGAAAATTTAGAGTGGCAATCCCTTCAGTATTGGTTTTTAATTTTCCCTTATCCAGTTTCTTTTCACCATTCCAAATGCCATAATTTAAGTCATAATTAATAAGCGGTTTGTAATTCTTATCGTAAGCCAGCACCTGCATATCCACCTGATCGTCGGAACGGTAAAAGGGTTTATTAAAACCAAATGAATAGTTGAATTTGTTTGGAGATGTTGCCTTAATTTCAATTACAGTTCTGAAAATGCAATTTAAATCCTGATTGAGCATATTAGAACCATAAGCAGCTAACAGAAATTGTCCGGTCCCAATGTGCTTTGACAAAGGAATCTGACCTTCAGCTGTTCCTTCAAAAATTAGAAACTGATCGGAGTAAACCACTTCATTTTTCCCATTTAAAAGCGCAACAATCATGGTTTGAGAAATATCACTTGGCTGTTGCAATGGCCCCTGAACACTGTATCCTTTAAACCAAATGGTATCTGAAACGAGAAAAAGTGTTTTGTTTAAATGCAAAAACAATCGCTGGTTTACAGGCAATTCGCTAAGTTTCTTATTTTTTAGATTACTTAAAACCGTATTTTCCTGTGCTTGCAGGATGACACTTAAAGACGAAAGCAGCAGAATGACTAATTTTATCAGGTTTTTCATTGTAAACACTTAAAATTGCATATTGATTACCGGACAGCGGCACTCAACACCGTGACAACCATGCAAATGCCATACCAAAAACAAAGGGCAATTGGTCAACTCTATGCGTAATGATCCTTAAAAAACATGTATTTAAAACAAATCTGAAGTGGAAGCATTCATTCTTTGAAATAATCATTGAAAAAGTAAAGGTGATACTTTATTGAATTTGACCAATAAACATTGTCATGCTTTCCCGGACGCTCGGTGTAATCATGCGGAATATTTCTTTCCAACAGTTTTTCATGCATTCTGCGGTTTGCGTCATAAAAGAAATCGTCAACACCACAATCAAAAATTAGTTTCATGTTCTTTCCGTTGAGCAGGTAAACCAAATTAATAACTGTATTTTCTTCCCAAACCTGTTTATTCTCTGCGTATGCTCCCAATCGCTTTGCCATGTCCCAATTATTTGGGAAAGGCCTTATATCGAGGCCACCACTTGTACTTCCTGCTGCGCCCCAAATCTCCTGGTGCCTGAACGCAAGGTAAAATGCGCCATGCCCTCCCATGCTTAGGCCAGAAATAGCCCTCCCCTTTCTGTCTGCAATGGTTTTATAACGCTTGTCAACAGCCGGAACAACTTCGTTGGCAATGTAGGTTTCATATTGCATTGAAGCATCCACAGGGCTATCGAAATACCAGCTTGTTTTGCCACCATCCGGACATACAATGATAAAATTGTATTGATCCACATAGGCTTCCAGTTTTGGAACTTTCTTTACCCAATCTCTGAAATCACCGCCTGCGCCATGCAACAAATACACAACAGGATAATTCGCTTTTGCTTTCGCATAGCCCTCGGGTAAGATCACTAAATTTGGAAGTGTTTTACCCATTTTGCTTTCCACCATTAAAGTATCAATATGTGATGCCTTTACAGTGAATGCAAAAATAAATGCAAAAAACAACAGAACTTTTACTTTGCGTAACATATGCTTATCGATTTAGATTTGTGACTCAACAAACCGCCTTAACGTTTCTTTTTCAGTGCAGTGGCGATAGCTTCTTCAAACATGGGCCCCATCAGTTGATAGCCCTCATAATTTGGATGTACGCCATCCGGAGAATATTCTTTTTTGAGGCCTTTCTCTTCATTTACCATGGGTGAGTAGCAATCGATGTATGGTATCTTATGTTTATCTGCGTAGGCCTTGATCATGGCGTTGAGCTGCGGAATTTGATCTGCTGGTTTAATTTCCGTTCTCCATCTGTATTGCAGAGCCGGCAAAACAGAACACAGCACGACTTTGATATTGTTGGCTTTTGCAAGTTCAACCATTGAAAATATATTGCCTGCAATTTGTTCCAGTGTGATTGGTCCTTTGTTTTGGGCAATATCGTTGGTGCCTGCCAGTATCACAACAACCCTGGGTTTCAACTCGATCACATCCGGTCTGAACCGCAAGAGCATTTGAGACGTTACCTGCCCGCTGATGCCTCTGTTGATGTACGGTTTTCCTTTCCAAAACATGGAATCCCTCGTGCCCCATTTTTCTGTTATGGAGTTTCCCATAAATACCACGCGATTTTCCTTTTTCGATGGTGCTTCGAGCCTGGCGTTATCAGCCTCAAAACGCTTTAGGTTGGCCCAGTCATTTTCCTGTGACCACAGGGATGTAAAAGAACATAGCATCATTCCGATCGCAGACAAAATCATTTTACTTTTATTCATTTTTTAATCTTTTTAAATTATTCGATAAATTCCACGTTCGTTAATTTCACGACCACGGGGTTTGGCCAGATTTTGTCGTTGTAAAGACGTTGCGCACGGGACACAGAAATCTCAAGCACATCCTTGTGCTGAATAAATGTTGACTTTGGTATATTTGCCGGCCAATATTCCACAACCAGATCATTTTGACCTTCCACCGATATTTCAGTTTGATCGCTTGCTCTCAGGTTTTTTAAAATGAAGTTTCTGCGAAAACCTTTAAACCAGTCTTTCTCACCGGTAATAAAAACATAAACTGCATTTTCTTTCTCGTTTTGTGTAAACCAAATGTCCCCATCCTTAATGATCCCGGGTACAGGTCTTACGTTTTTTATGCCATTTTCATTTACAAACATCCACAAGCCCACCTCGCGCAAACGTTCTTCCTGTTCGATGGGGATCTCACCATTTGGTTTTGGACCTACATTCAACAGGAAATTGCCTCCTTTAGCTCTAATCTCAATCAGTTTATGTATGACTTCGGTACCACTTTTATAGCTCTCGTTGGTTGGTTTATATTGCCATTGTGTTCCCATGGTCATGCATGTTTCCCAGGGGCCCGGCATGGCACCATCAGGTATTTTTTGTTCCGGCGTATGCATTTCCCCGCGGGTAACTACGATGTCAGGATACTTTTCATGCACCCATTGCACCAAAGGTTTTGTACTAAATGCATCAAAAAAAACTAGATCAATGGGACCATAATTTGTAAACAGCTCATTCAGTTGTTTTTTATCATATGCCAATAATTCGGGATTGTCGGTTATCTGACTCCCTTCCCGTTTCCGTGAAATCAATGTCCCCTGTTTGTGTAAAAAGCTAAAATCTTCAGGTGAAAAGTAAACACCCACTTTTAAACCATACTTGCGCAGAGATTTAAAGAGCATGCCGGTAATATCCTTTCCATAAGGGGTATTCATAATATT
>JBFHER010000297.1:0-4915 GCA_041584055.1 Bacteroidales bacterium | reverse complement strand
TTTTGCCTTGCATTTTCAGATAAGGTAAAATAGTTTTCTATTATTTTTGACTTTTCTCCCAAATATGGACCGAAATACACCTTTTCTTTAACAAATTGATTTAGCAACTCGATATCTGTATTAAATTCCTTAACATCCTCTTTCGCTTCAAATAATTGAAGCATGTATGGATTTTTTAAAATATTTTTGATTTCGGGATAATGAAACTTAAGGTTCTCAAAACTCAATTTAGATGCTCTTTTTTCGAGGTATGACTCAATTTCAGCATTTAGTAGTAATGGAACATTGATATTATCTGCAATGGTGCTTTCAAAATTCACATCATACCAAAGGTCTTTTAAATGAGGATGTTTCTGAACAATAGTTGAAAAAAGTTTCCAGTTGTCGGGTCTGCTTGTAACCAACATTTTGAACCAGGGGATATCTTTGTAGGAAGCCAGAATATCCATCAGGTTTTGCACGAATGCATTTAACTTTCCAGCTTGATAATAAATACTATAAATTCCATCAATAATTAATACAAACCGACCTTTTACCTCGTTCGGATTTTCTCTAAAATATAAACTAAAGCTTTTTGATAAATCAAAATCCAGTAGGTTTTGAATTTTAAACAATTCGGTGTTCAGTTTTAACAGTTCATTAAACACGTTCCCATCCACCAGGCAAACAATATCATTTGAATATTTTGCGTCAGGACCTGTAAAAAACATCTCTGTGAGTTGGGTTACAAGCGTTGATTTACCATAGCCTCCCGGGGCAATTAAGGCCGTTGCCTTTTGTGGTGAATTCAAAAATGCATCAAAACGTTTTACTGCAAAACTCCTTGTTGCAAAATCCTTATATTGGTCTCCAAGGCGAGAGAACAGCGACGTCATACTTATTTCTGTTATCATCTGTATCCTTGCCCTGAGTTGTGACCAGACATCCGTCCCTTCTGTTTGTGCCGCGCGCTCCTCAAAATCATTCAGAAGATTATTCCAACTTTTATAATCGATGTAAATCGCAATTGTATCGAGTGTATATTTTGAAGGACGAAACGGGGATTGAACGATTCCAAAGAAACGTTTTATTGTCGTAACGCTTATCTGTCGTTTGGTATATTTAAAAATAGATTTTGACAAATGCTTGCAATCCCTGGCACGTAACACTTCCTGTCCATATTTTTTTTGGATTTCAATTTGAATAAACCGTATCAAATCTTCCTTACTCATCTTTTGATTTTCATTTTTAGCCGGTCGTTTCTCCGGATGAAACACATTATAATTTACGAAAAAAAAACAACTCATTTCAATAGAAATTGCACATCTGTCTTATAGCATGCCTTTTAAAATGAAAAACATCAATCCATTTAAAATAAAAAAGAAAACCAAACGCCTTAATTCTCAAAAATGAACAGAAAATGAACAACAAAAAGGGTGCGCAACTGGTGTTTATTCATTAAATTTAAACGTTGTTTAATGGATTATAAATTATTCACATGAAAACGCAAAAGAAACCAAATAACAAACTTAATTCTCCAAAGAAAATCCATGAACGCTTTTTTATTACTCCCGGCATGATGCACAGAGAAATAAGAAGATCAATGTCTGATTCTGTTCATGACGAAACATTTGTTGTACCCTGGCAAATAGACAATGAAAAACAAGCCCCCAGGTCTAAAGAAGCAAACTCTGAAGATGGATCACATCTTTGGAATTCATTTTAAAATTTTTCCGAATGCTTCACCTTTAGCCAAAAAATCATTTTTTAAACAGATAAAAAGAGGCTTAAGGAACGTAACTAAAATAGTTATTAACAGATCATCTTCTACTGTTTTCTGAAAAACGATTATTTGTACCTTTACGTGCAATGGATAATCTGACTATTTACAAAGCTTCAGCCGGTTCAGGTAAAACATTTGCACTTACGCGAGAGTTTCTGCGCCTACTTTTTAAAAAACCGGATAAATACCGAAGCATCCTCGCTGTGACCTTTACAAACAAAGCGACAGCCGAAATGAAATCCCGTATTATCAATGAGTTGGCAGTTTTGTCTGCCGGCAAAGCGTCTCCTTACCTGAAGATGATACAGGATGAGAATCCATTGTATAGTGAACAAAAGATCCGGAAACAGGCCAAAACGATTCTTGAATCCATCCTACAGGATTATTCTCACTTTTCAGTAACCACCATTGATAAGTTTAATCAAAAAGTGATCCGTTCATTTGTCAGGGAAATCGGGGTAAATACAAATTACATCGTAGAATTGGAAAATGATGACGTTCTGGATCGCGCCATTGAAAATCTGTTCTTTAATCTGGAGGATGAGAAGGGCGATGAAATTGTAAAGTGGCTGACCCGTTTTACGAATGATCAGGTAATCAATGGTGATTCATGGCGCATCGGTGATAAAATAAAACAACTTGGAAAGGAGCTTTTTAAAGAACAGTTCAAAGTCAATGAAAAGAACCTGTTGGATCAGCTTACCGACAAAGCTTTATTGACGGAGATGGAAATATCTTTAAATGCCTCCATCCGTAAAATTGAAAATACTTTGAGGGCCTTTGGAAATAAGGCTGTTAAATTAATTCAGGACAATGATCTTGAACTTGCTGATTTTAAGTTCAAAACCTCTTCCGGAATAAATTATTTTTTCAAACTCAGCAATAAGGAATATGAAAACTACAAAATTCGGTTTGAAACCTTGTGCTCAGAGGATGAAGCCTGGTCGGGAAATACACCCAATGCTGCGACTGTAGAGGAACTAAGGGATAGACATCTCAAGTTTCTGGCCAACGAAACGAAAGATTATGTTGACAAGAATCTGCCCATTTATTTATCCTTAATACAGATTAAAAAGAATTTTTACAATCTGGGCATCCTTGCTGACATCGAACTGGCAATTCGTGATCACATCAATGATAAAAACCTCTTACTCCTCTCCGATTCTAATGAACTAATTGCAACCATCATCAATGACAATGATGCACCTTTTATTTATGAAAAAACAGGAAGCAGGTTTGAACATTACATGATTGATGAATTTCAGGATACCTCCGGACTTCAATGGAGAAACTTTAAACCCCTCATAGACAACAGTCTGGCAGAAGCACATAAAAACCTTTTGGTTGGTGACGTGAAACAATCCATTTATCGCTTTCGCAACTCGGATTGGAGTTTGTTAGCTGGTGGCATCAACAAAGACTTTAGACCGGATCAGATTAAGGAAGAAGTATTGCCCGTAAATTGGCGCAGCAGTAAAAACGTGGTATCCTTCAACAATTCTTTTTTCAGCATTGCAGCGCATGTCCTTCAGAAAACCTATAACTCTGAGTACAAAGTTTCTGAGGGCATCTACAACAAACTGATGGAAGAAGCCTACAGTACGGTTTGTCAGCAATTGCCAGATCATAGAAAGGAATCGGGCCACATCGGCATCAAACTTTATGACAGAAAAGATGAAGACTGGAAGGAGCTCACCTTTCAGCGTATCATTCACACGATTGAAGAAGCGCAGGAAATAGGCTACAAGGCAAAAGACATAGCCATTTTGGTAAGAAGGAACACCGAAGGAAAAGAAATTGCAGATTTTCTTCTTGCCTGGCAACAGGGTGAAAATGCCAAATCAAATATCAATTATAATGTGCTTTCCGACGAAGCACTCATGCTCAGCGCAAGCAAGGCAATTCGTTTTATCGTGAATATGATAAAGCGTGTTTTTCAGAATGATCATGCGATTATTGATGTTGAATTGCACCAATACATTGCCTGTGAGTACCTGCAGTTGAATGAACCATCCTTCAGAACCGGAATTTTTCATCATCCTACCGGCAAAGAGCTGATTGAAAAAGCAATGCTAGAAATATCATACCTGCCCTTACTTGAACAGATCGATCAATTAATCAAGCAGTTTGACATTCAGAACAAACCGCAAGAAAGTGCTTACATACAGGCATTTACTGATATTGCGGCAGAATTCACAAAAAAGAACTATTCTGATAGCATGGCCTTTATAAGCTGGTGGGAACAAAAGGGATATAAAAGATCTGTTCCCTCAACCAAAGGGCAGGATGCCATTCAAATCCTCACCATCCACAAATCAAAAGGTCTTGAATTTCCAATTGTGATAGTGCCATTTTTTGATTGGAAATTTAATGTGGAAGCTACGAAAGCTCCCATTGCCTGGGTTGACACGCAGGATCTGATTCCATCCGGCACGAGCCTGATGCCGGTGAAATGTTCCAGTGGCTTACAGGATACCATATTTAAAGAAGTATTCCACAAGGAACAGTTTCTTAGTTTCATGGACAACCTGAATCTGGCATATGTAGCATTTACACGTGCTGTAGAAGGATTGTACATTTATGGACGAAAAGGGAGTCAGTTTGATGCTGCAACCATTCTTCAAATGTGCATAGATTCCAACTTCGATTACGAATCCATAAAACACTCACCATCTGTCCAGCTTTCTGATTATTGGGATGAGTCTGAACAATGCTTCGAATATGGTGAACTTCCTTTACCAACGCACAATGATGATCAATCAGGTCCTGGTTTATTCAAACACGGCTTTATCAGCACCTCCTCTGAAAACAAATTGTATCTGAAACTCAAGGCGCCTAAAGCGTTTTCTCAGGCAAGCCACAACATTCTTTCAAAAGCTGAAATCGGGATTGTACTGCACGATGTATTGAGACAATTAAATGCGCCTGAGGAACTGGATGAACTGCTTGTCAAAACCAGAATTGAGGGTCGATTAAGTGATGAAATCATCAATAAGGTAAAAATTCCTCTGGGTGAATTTCTTAAAAAAGAGCAGGTAAAATCATGGTTTAACAAAGATCTGAAGGTTTACAATGAAAGTGCAATTATGACACCTGAAAGCAAGGAATACAGACCGGATCGTGTGATTGATGATGGCAAGACCATCAAGGTGA
>JBFHER010000296.1:0-4930 GCA_041584055.1 Bacteroidales bacterium | reverse complement strand
TTGTGTGCGCGGGATGTTATTTTTCTTTCGATACGCAGACTCATAAAGCCACTCATATTCAAACATCAATGAGAAATAGCGATATGTCAAATCCATTTTTTTGACCTGATACGCTTTGGCTCCCAGGGTGCCTTTGTTATTTATTTCTTCCAGTTGGATTAAATCAGTCCTGAGCTTTTCAAGGAGATAGGATTTAAACGCCTGTTGGTTGATTTGCATCACCGTGTCGCTCATCTCGTTATAGTCTGGACCGCTTATTGCCCGGAGTTCAAGTAAATCGCTGTTAATGCCTGCAGTGGAGCCCATGAAAAGTGAGTTGTTTCCTTTTGTTTGCGTGCTCAGGTATTGAAACAATGATTCTCCTGGTTCCAGAAAGACTGAACCATTGTATATTTTTGAACGTACAAAAACAACATGTGGATAATAAAATGGAAGCTTGAAGGTAAATTGTCCATCCTCATCAATGCTTGCCACAAAAGAGTTTTGTTCTCCTGTAAGGATGTCATTAACTGAGACAGACAAGGTTTTAAATCCAGCTCTTGAACTGTAACCCTCAATGTAACCGGAATAAATGGAGGTATCCATTTTGAAGATCGGTTCAGTATAGCTTTTCTTATCCGAAACGATTTGCTTAGCTGATCTTACCAGAAGTGTTGTTTCTTTATTCGATTCTGTCAATAGAAGGTTCTCATTTTTATCTTTTTTGAGCAGCAATTCAAGGTCCTGGTCCTTGCGCTTTAAACGAATCTTTCCTTTTTGTCGCTTAAAACTGACTTCCTCGTATTGCCAAACCATATTTTTGTAAACTGCGACATCCTGCATGAGTCCGAGCGACCAGTTTCCGTTTTGTGCATTGTACCAGTTTCCGGCAAACGACTCAGGACATTTTGATGGATGATTTTTAGTTGGAATATCATAAATAAACCAGGAGCCTCCAGCATTGGATTCACCATAATCAAAATAAGATGTTCCTTTCGGAAGAGCTGGAAAAATGGCTTTGAAA
Organism: Bacteroidales bacterium; assembly: GCA_041584055.1. Classification (GTDB taxonomy): domain Bacteria; phylum Bacteroidota; class Bacteroidia; order Bacteroidales; family UBA5342; genus JBFHER01. Next base: position 3,927 of record JBFHER010000296.1, on the reverse strand, counting down.
TCAATAAAACCCGATTCGGTCATATAATACTTTCTACCCAACGGAATGTTTTCAGTGGCTTTGATATAAAGCGTGTCTGTGGATCCAAGGGGTAAAATATATGTCTTCCCTGGAATGGATATCCAAACGCCTGGTTTAGCCGTCGCATGAAAAGAAAGAATGGTTGCTGTGTCATTTAGCGCCAGTGCATCCATTCTTAACCCGCCTGCAGTACTCATACCATGTTTGGGAGTTTGAACAATTGTTTGAGAATTTACAGAAACAAGGAAAAGGGACAATGCAAGAAAAGAGAATAAATGTTTCATGGTTTAATACCTTAGGTTATGATAAATGTTATTTTACGATTTACATATCTGAGAGATATGAAATTCAGTGAGTTATGAGCGATAAAGTTAGACTAATTAATCTTACAAGCAAACTATTTTCATGGTTTTTGATGTGAGGCAAAAATGATAAGATACTATTAAGTGCATGAGGTACGCTTACGGCGAGTCTTGTATTAAAACCACATTCGTGGGATCACGTTCGCTCTCTCATATGCTCTTATGCTCATACCCTCACCCTGCTTTAGGCACTGCAAAAAATCCGTTGGCCCAGTCTTCACGCCATTACCAGCACAAGGGATCAACTTATGCAATTCTTATGGAAAGAATCAGGTACTTTTATCAAAAGAAGTTGGAGATGTGTTATGTAAAAAAAGGAACCATACAATTAAATTGGTTCCTTTTTTTAGTTTGTCAGTCTTGTGAGGTTTAACCGTCGGTTTCTTTAGGTACAGCCAATGAAATTCTCAAAGGAACGATCTTTTGAATTATATTCTGCTTATCTTCATCTAGATCATTAAAGTTTTTATGAAAGTAGGATTGAGCTTTCTCATCCACCAGGGCCGCATACTTACTTCGAATGCCTTCCTTCAAATGATTAAGAACTAACTTGTCGGTTTCCTGATCGCACTGTATACTGATAATTGCCTTAGAAACATCCACATCACCTAATTCGGGAATGTTTTTCGTTATGAATTCGGGACCTTCACCTTTTGGATAAAAGACGGCTTTACCACGTATGAAATTGTCAACGCCATTCAGTACCTCATCAAATGTTGAAGGTTCAGCTTCAACTAAAAAGTTATTGTTTTTATTAATAAGGATAATCATGACATTTCTTTCTTTCACCGCCATCGGTTTTCTTGTAATATCAACATTGTCATCTACAATGGTCAAGTGCCCGGAGTTAGAGGCTTTTTTTGCATTTGACAGCTTGTTTGGCCGTGGTTTATCGTACTTTGGAGCGGCAAACGAAATTCGTATTGGTACCACTTCATCAATCATATGTTTTTGTTCAGCATTTAATTGGAAGTAATCAGCATTAAAAAATGAATCTGATTTCTGTTGTCGGAGCGCGAGGTAGTTTTCTCCAATACCTCTTAAAAGTAGGTTCAAAACTTTTATATCCGTGTCTATATCGTATTGTATAAATAGTACGCCTTTGGGAATATTTATAAGACCCAGATTTTCAATTTCCTTTTCTGCATACTCTTGTGCATACTTTTGATGGCTTAAAGCCGGTTTGCCATTGATGAAATTTTCGGCGCATTTAATTGCACCATCTAGGGTCGATATTTCATTTTCGATTAAAAACTTATTCTGATTATTAATCAAAATCGACAGGACATTGCGTTCTTTCATTGGAGGATGTTGCGAACCTTTTGGAAACGGCATACCTTTTTTAGCCTCTTCCAAAGTAGGAATATGGACTTGTTTTAATTCGATGTCTTCACTTACTTTATGAATATTCGCCACCGTCCAAAAGTCAAGCCAGTGCTGCGTACTATCCTGTACCGTAAATAAAGGGGATAATGAAGCAATCGTAGGAATTGCCTCTGTTCGAGAAAAGGCCTGAAGCATCAAAGCTGTCAGTGGCACAAACAGCAATGCTTTGAGCTTGCCCCATCCGGGTTTACTTTTTTTCTTAATCATGTTAAATCGTTTTAAGATAGGTTTTTGATTAAACTGGTTTGCCAGGGCAAAACGTCTCTCGCCCACGGCTCTCTCTAGAACCAACAGTTGGTAAGTTTGTGCATCGATGCCACTATTAATAACGGCCTCATCGGCCTGATATTCGTGTAAGAGCTTCATTTCGCGTCGCAGCATCCACATAAATGGATTGAACCAGTGAAGCATGGTGAAAATTTCAAGCAAGATTAAATCAAACGAATGGTTGAGACGCATGTGTTCCCTTTCGTGGGCGATTATGATGTCTTTATTGCTCTTAAAATCCGTCTCGGTCATCACAATGCGTTTCAAAAAGGTAAATGGTTGTACCAATTCTTGAACAAGCGAAATCATAACTTCCTGAAAGCATATTTTTTGTGAGTTTTTGATCAATCGAAAAACCCTGACAAAGGATATCATCAAACGTAAGAATAAAAGCGAAAAACCTAAAAAATAGATCATGGTTTGGGGGTGAAAAGTCACTCCAATCTCAATCGGTTTGGTTACTTCTGCACTTTGAGAGGAATCATTAAAATTCTGAACTAGCTCCGGTGCAAACAGTTCCTTTATCAATTGAACTGATGGTTGTGTGTTTGTTTCGGGAATAAAAGAAAATGCAACAAAAGGTATTATGGCTGAAAGAATTAAAATTCCAAGCAGAACCAGTCTGTTCAAAGAATGGGAGGTCATTCCACTCATTAAGAACTTATATACCATAAAAAATATGGCAAGACTCAATGACGATTTTAATAAATATAGAATGAATGGGGTCATTTTGAATCCGTTTTATTATTTTCAATTTGCTTTATAAGCTGTTTTAAATCATTAAGAGATATATTCTGCTCCTCGACAAATTGTGAGACCACATTCTGATAAGAATTGTTGAAATACTTTTTAACAACAGTGCGCAAGGTCTTATTACTATAGTCTTCTTTGCTAATAATCGGAAAATAGCGATAGGTATTGCCAAATTGCTCATGGTCTAGGAATCCTTTTTCTTCCAGGGTTCTCACCATTGTTGACAGGGTATTGTAGTGTAAGTTCTTATCTGAATAAAGTGGTACCAGTTCTTTTACAAACATGGGCCCTTTTTCCCAGTAGAAATTCATAATTTCTTCTTCTTTTAATGTCAGTTTTTTCATGTTCGTTTCGTTTAACGAAACAAATATAACTAAAATAATTAGTTTAGCAACTATAAAACATAGTTATTCAACTAAAAAGTTCAGTAGTTTAAGATAATTACATGACATTTCTGAAATGATTACTTACCTGCCAGCTTGGTTATGTTGAGTTTAATGAGCACAGAGGATTTTCAGCCGATCAATGCATTGTTGTTTGATTATTAATATAATAAACCGATATATGCACAATAAACTTAGTGGGTTTACTGTGCAAAAATAAGTTTACTATGAAAAATTTTAAGGAATAGTTGCCAGTCATCTGAGCTTGCGGTGAAACGATGTTTGCCGTAGGTGTGTCGGTTATGTTTCTGAATTCGATCGTGTAAATTTGTTTGAGTGACACCCGTGTAGAATTTGTCCAATTGTTTACTGTAGAGGATATAACAACACACTTTCATGGTTTTGAATTTAAAATAAAAGGGTCGTGTAATTTATGAATTGGATAGTACAGAAAAAAGTACTGTAAACGGGTTTTGAAATTGTTATAAGGAACAACAAGCCACCCTCTTGCTCTCTTTCTCACCCTCTTGCTCTCTTTCTCACCCTCTTGCTCTCACCTCACCCTCTTGCTCTCTCACTCTTGCTCTTTTTTGCTCTCACCTCACTCTCTTGCTCTCCCTATTGCTGTTCCTGGCGCACCTGGGCTTACCGATTTGTTTTTCTGGGTTCGCTGCGCTCTCTACGAAAAATCCATCGGCATAAACTTCTCGCCCAGCTGAGCCCATAAAAAAAGTCCCCTGCTTTCGCAAGAGACT
>JBFHER010000295.1:0-4959 GCA_041584055.1 Bacteroidales bacterium | reverse complement strand
GGCCCCGGCACTGATGGCACCATCAACCCATTGCTCCACACGATCAAGCTCTTTGCTTAATATTAAGGGACCAAGGTCTGTGTTTTTATCAAGTGGATCGCCAACTATCAGTTTTTCTGTTTCCAGTTTTAATGCATCAACAACCTTGTTAACAATTGCGTCGTGTACAAATACTTTTTGTACGGATACGCATACCTGTCCCGCATGATAGAAGGCGCCTTTCGCCAACAGGGGGATCATCTCATCAATATCGGCATCCTTATCAACAATCACAGGTGCGGCACCTCCATGTTCCAGTGCGCAGTTCACCCCCGGCGCCAGCTTCGAACGCAGATGCCACCCAACTTTCGACGAACCGATAAAGGATAAATATGCGATGCGATGGTCGGTGGCAAGTTTTTCTGCCAGGGGATCTTCACATATAATGGCCTGGCACCAACCCTCAGGCAGGCCGGCTTTGTTCAGAATATCAACAAAGGCAAGACACGAAAGGGGAGTGGTTAAGGCCGGTTTAACAATGACCGGACAACCGGCAGCAATGGCAGTGACTGTTTGATGGATGATCAGATTCAGCGGGTGGTTAAATGCACTGATTGAAACAACAATTCCCAATGGTTCAAATTGCGTGTAGGCCAATCTGTTTAAGGAAGAAGCCGTATGTCCCATAGGAATTTGAGCACCATGAAGGGTTTCGACGGTCTGTATTGCCAGCTTGATGCCGTTGATGGCTCTGTTAACTTCAACTTCCGTGTCCTTCCATGGTTTTCCACCTTCCTGTGCCGCAGTTCGAATCAGCTGTTCTTTGTGTTCAACGATTAAATTGCAGGCATTTTCAAGAATGCGAATTCTCTCAGGCTTGCTTAACCAGTTACGACGATCCTTAAAGAGATTTTGAGCTGTCAGTAACGCTTTTTCAACTGCTGCTTCATCGTGTAGGTGAAGTGATTTGATGGGCTTTCCATCATATGGCGCAAATACGGTTAACATATCCTTCGTTTTTTTTATAAAAGTAGGATAAAGGGAATTGTTGTCAAAAAAATACTTACTTGATTCCTTTCAAACGTATGATATCAGCTTCTCCTGCATGGAAATCCCCTTCAGAAAGTATTTCGCTTAAGGAATTGACGGAGAGACTTTCCATGTCTTTAAAATCCTCGGTCAGTTCTTCTTTTGAGAATAACATGTCAACATTTTTTGGTCCGCCTGTATTTTTGTCTATCTGTGTTTTTGAGAATCCTTCCAATAACATTGTTCCTTTGGGTTTTAAGGCCTGCAGGACGATTCTGTGATACTTTTGACGTAGCATGCTGGGCAGGTGTACATAGCAGAGGAATACAAGGTCAAAATAATTGTCCTTGAGTTCAACATCATCAAAGCCGGCAACTTCATATTTTATATTTACATGCTTTGTTTTGGCCAGCCTCATGGCTTTTTTATAACCTTCAACACTCAGATCAAAGGCATGCACTTCCCAACCCAAAGATGCTGCATAAACGGCGTTGCGACCTTCTCCTTCGGCTGGAAGCAACAGTTTCCCCGGTGTAAGTTTGTCGATTTCCTGCTTAAAAAATGCGTTTGGCTCTGTTCCATAAACATATTCTTCAACGGCATAGCGTTCATCCCACATATATTTCATCGTGTATTACTTTTTAAACAAATATAACAATGGTTTCCTGAAGGAGTTCAAATGGGCAATAAAAAGCACTGTTTCGTACTGTATAAACTCGTGAGAGTCGGGTCCGAGGACTGTTTTGGAGCTGGACACCTTACATCCGTTCCACCCAACGGCTAAATAATAAATCGTAAACAGAATAGAAAGAGTACCCTTCAGGGGTGAAATCTTTGTAAATCATTTCCTTTTTATACAGCGATTTTAATGATCGCAGGACGGTGGCAGAACCGCCTAAGTTGTGTTTTTTTATAAATCTCGAAGATGTGGGTTCAAAGACTTTTCCTTCTTTTGCGATTCCTTTTAATAAATCCCATTGCGGCTTCGTAAGCAAATCCCGATAAGCAAAGAAAGCATATTCCTGTTCTTTTAGAATTTTATATGCCTCTTCCTGCCAAAGCTTTTTAGGAACATTATCTTTTGCATTTATAAAGACTCTGTTGCACAGCAGTTGCACATAATAAGTATGCCCATTTGTCCATTCCAAAATTTCATTAATTTGTTCTTTATCAATGTATTTGTTCGCATTTTTAAATTTTGAATGAATGAAATTCTGGTAGCTTGTATGATCAATTTTTTTAAGTTGCATAAATGCCGAGCTTCTAAAAAAAGGTCGGTTGGGAGAGTTAAATAGCTCCGTCATGAGTTGTTGTTGACTTCCTGAAAATATAAATACAACATTTTTAAGGTGCTGAATTTTGCCTCTCAACCATGCATCGGTGTTTTTTTCGGGATAATTGGTGATTTGTTGAAACTCATCAATGGCAATAATCACCTTTTTGTTTTGTGTTTCAAGCAGGTCAAGCAGTGATTCGATCTGAAGCTTGGCTTCTTTTGGTTCAATGCTAATGCTTACATTGGGGTCACCAGTAATTGAATCGTAACTAATCACCGGGCGTAACCCAATTATGAATTGCCATATTTTTTGACCAATGGTTGTGTTTTGTGGAACTGCTCTTAAAATTGATGATGCAAGAGAATTTAAAAAATCAGATTGATCTTCTGTGGCAAGAATATCCAGATATATGCAAATATTGCTTTTTCTGCGGGCATGCAGGCAATGTTTGATAAGTCCTGTTTTTCCCAGCCTACGCAATGATACCAGAGATGTTGATTGCCCACTTTCAATATTTTGTGAGAGTGTTTTTAGTTCAGCCTTTCGATCACAAAAATAGTCCGGACCGAAATAACCACTGGTTGGAAATGGTGAAACGAGCGCTTTCATGTTTTTTGAATTTACACAATGCAATATACAAAATGTAAGTTACAAAATGCAGATTGTAACGTTTTTTTTCATTGTGCCAGGATCAAAACATCCGTGTTTTATTTCCTTTTATCCAGGCCAGGGATGGTTTCATGCTACCCTGATGGTACAAAATATCCCGGTGATCGCTGGTAGGGTAAGCAATCATATCCGCTTGCATGCCTTCAATTAATCGACCTTTTGATTTGATGTTTAAAGCATGCGCAGCACGGAATGTAAGTGCTGAAAGGGTTTCAGTGGTATTAATTTTTTCTTTTGCACTTAAAACAGCTGCTTGCATCAGTAGATCACCCATTGGTGCAGAACCGGGATTCCAGTCTGATGCAATGGCAATACACATCCCTTTATCCAGCATCAGTCTGGCTTTCGGATAATTTATTCCCAGTCCCATGCATGCACCGGGAAGTAAAACACCCGGAATTCGATGTTTTGCAAGGTGCTCAATCTCCCGAAGGGTGCTTGCCTCCAGGTGGTCGGCGCTTGCAGCACGAAATTCAGCAGCCAGTTTGCTGCCTGATGTTGAAAATTGATCGGCATGCACTGTTAGATCGAAATGCATTGCTTTTGCCGCAATCACATAGCTTCGGGCTTCAGCTTCATTAAAGGCACTCTCTTCAACGAAAATATCCACCCGCTGACTTAAATCTTTGTTTTTAACCAATGGCAAAAGTTCCCTGACAATATGCTTTAGATATTCGGCATGAGAATTAAACTCCGGAGGAAGCGTGTGCGCCGCAAGGCAGGTGGAAATAAGATCCACGGGCACTTTTGTATTTACAACTTTGATTGCCTGCAGCATTTTAAGTTCATTTGCCACATCCAGACCATAACCACTTTTAACCTCACAGGTGGTTATGCCATTTTCAAGGAGTGTTTTACATCGTTCGGATAAACCCATTTCAAGCTCCGCCTGACTTGCCTTGCGTGTTGCTTTCACCGTGCTTAAAATACCTCCACCTTGTTTGGCAATGTCGAGATAGGATTTACCCGCAATTCGCAGTGCATAGTCACTGCTTCTGCTTCCGGCATAACAGATGTGGGTATGCGCATCAATGAAGCCGGGGAGCAAGGTTAGGGGAGCGCTTATTTCTTCTAACTGAACCCGTGAATATTTCTTTCTAAGCGTTTCGAAATCGCCAATATCTTCCAGGATATCATCTTTGACCAGAACGGCTCCGTTTTCAATTATTTCAAGTTCCTCATCTGCCAGAGAGCCAAAAAGAGAGAGCTTTCGCATGGTAAGAATCTGCGAAAATGGACCGATTAGTTTCCGACTTCCTACCATATCTTTAAATCAAATTTTTTTGCACAATCTGTGGCTTTTTCATAGCCTGCGTCAGTATGGCGAAAGATGCCCATGGCCGGATCATTGTGTAAAACTCGTTTGATACAGCGCTCAGCCCGCTCTGTTCCGTCGGCAAGGATCACAAGACCTGCATGTTGTGAAAAACCCATGCCAACTCCGCCACCATGATGAAAGGATACCCAGGTTGCACCGCCGCTCGTGCTCGTCATGAGATTAAGCAATGGCCAGTCGGAAACAGCATCCGTACCATCTTTCATGCCTTCTGTTTCTCTGTTTGGTGAAGCAACGGATCCACAATCCAGATGGTCACGACCAATGACGATGGGTGCTTTTACCTTGCCTGATTTAACCAAATCGTTGAAAATGAGTCCGGCTTTCTCGCGTTCTCCCATTCCCAGCCAGCAGATTCTGGAAGGCAGCCCTTGAAAGGCAACCTTTTGACGGGCTTCATTTAACCAGTGAACCATGTGTTTGTTATGGGGAAAAGCATCTTTCAGTGCCTCGTCCGTTGTGTAGATGTCCTCCGGATCACCCGAAAGTGCCACCCAACGGAAGGGCCCTTTGCCCTCGCAGAATAGCGGGCGTATGTATTCCGGTACAAACCCGGGGATATTGTAAGCGTCAGCTGTACCACCTTGCACAGCATATTCGCGTATGTTGTTGCCATAATCGAATGTTTTGGCGCCTTTCTGTTGCATTTCAAGCATGAGCGCAACATGT
>JBFHER010000294.1:0-4984 GCA_041584055.1 Bacteroidales bacterium | reverse complement strand
GGTTCCCGATGGCGAAGATGATGGCTGGGTAACTGTGCAGAATCAAATGCGCCTCGCAATGGATATCCCCGATGCAGGTATGGCTGTGCTAAACGACATCGGTGAAGCACAAGATATTCACCCAAAAAACAAGGTTGACGTCGGAAAGCGTTTATCGCTATGGGCTTTTAACCAGGCATACGGACAAAAGGATTTGGTTTGCAGTGGACCGGTTTACAAAAAATCAAAAATAAAAGGAAACAAAGTCCTTATCTCTTTTGATCACGTTGGTTCTGGCCTAATGATTGGGAATAAACACCTGATGGAGCCCACGGTTGAAGTCGACGAGCCACTTAAACGCTTCCAAATTTGTGGAGAAGACAGACATTGGTTGTGGGCAGAAGCTGAGATTATTGGCAAGAATAAAGTGATGGTTTGGCATGCCGATATTCCAATCCCTGTGGAAGTGCGCTATGCCTGGTCGCCTAACCCCGAAGGGGCTAATCTTTACAACAAAGAAGGCTTGCCTGCTTCACTCTTCACAACGCAGAAGCAGAAAAACAAATAAACAGAATCATGAGAATACTGAATTGTGTAAAGAGAATAAGCTTTGCATTTATACTGCTCATAAGCATACAAATAAAAACAGCAGATTTTGAAGTTATTATGGCAGGTGTTGGAGGGAATACGTCGGGCCAAATGGTTGCCAGATTACAATCCTCTGTATTGGATCAAAATCCAGACCTGGTAATTGTCCTTGCCGGAACCAACGACGTACTTCATTTAGATAAGCTGACTCCCATCGACTCATTTGAAGCTAACCTAAATTATATCGTCGATCAGATTAAGGCAATTAAGAGTGAAATTGTATTAATGACTATTCCTCCTTGTAACGAAAAACTCTGGCTCTCGGACAAAACTGATGCGCAAAAAGCCTACTACGCACCTGAGGGACCGAATGGTAGAATAGATCAGTTTAATGCAGTTATTAAAAAGATTTCTATGGCAAAAAATACAAGGTTCATTGATATCAATGGTGTTTTTGGAACCAATTATTCGTTGCTAAGTTCACGTGTGGGCGATGCTGTACATCCTACAAATGAAGGATATAACATGATGGCGGATACTATATATAAGGTAATTATTGCAGAGGGTTTGCCAACGGGAAAGATTGTTTGTTTAGGAAATAGCATTACAACACATTATCCCTATTTTTTAGAAGATCGTTTTTTTGCGGATCTGCCATGTGGCGGGTTTGATGCGTTTAGTATAATACAAGCCGAAGCATACTGTAAACGTAAAGGAGGTGATAAAGAAGCTTGTGCCGAAGGAGGTACAAATGTGGGGTCTATTAAACAAGGCGATTGGTTGCGTTATGATAGTGTTAGCTTTTCGGAAGGGGCAAGCATGTTTGAGGCCCGTGTGGCGAGCAATTATTCAGGCGGATCTATAGAACTTCGATTGGGAAGTATTACAGGCAAGTTAATTGGAACGGTAAAAGTAAGTAATACGGGAGGCTGGCAGAACTGGACTACAGTAAAATGCAAAGTAAACGACGTTAAAGGAATAAACGATCTATACCTTGTTTTTACAGGTGATTCCAGATTCCTTTTTAACATCAACTGGTTCACATTTAAATAAAAAATTGAAGATGAGAATTTGTCACATAACTTTAAAGATTTCATTTTTAGTACTCGTTATTGTAATGCTGCATTCAACTTCAACGCATGCGCAATTGGTTCATCCGGGAGGGTGGCACACCCAGGATGATTTAACTCTGATAAGAACGAAAGTTGCCGCGGGTGAGGAACCGTGGATCTCCGGGTGGAATGCAATAAAAAATACCGATGCCAATGAAAATTACACAGCAAACGTTGCACCTCTCATTACCGGACGAAATGATTTGTCTGACCAGGGGCATGCCGCCTATGTTTTGGCCATTAAGTGGGTTGCATCAGGCGAACAAAAATATGCAACTGCTGCCATAAATATCATTGATGCATGGGTTAATACTGTTGAAGATTTTGACGTGGAGGGGCCAACTCTTACCCTTAGTACTGCTGGTGGTCATCTGGCTCAGGCTGCAGAAATTATAGCACATGGTTTTAATGGTGAAGCCGGATGGCCTTCAACAAGTGTAGCGAAGGCCAGAACCTGGTTTAAAAATGTGGTCTACCCATGGACAAGCACAGGACCTTCGCGTTCACTCAATTGGGGCACCTCTTGTGTAGGAGGAAATATGTCCATGGCCATTTTTTGTGATGACCTAAAGATGTTTGAAGATGAGTGTGATGCATACAGATATGGATATTCCAATACTGATGATGGATGTTGTGGTGTAAACCAGTATATTATTAATTCTGACGGTCAATGTTATGAAAGTGGACGCGATCAGGTGCATACGCAAGGAGGCATTGCTCATTTATTCGAAAACGCCCTGTGCGCCTGGAACCAGGGAGTGGATTTGGTATCTTATTCAAATTACAGAATCGTTGCAGGTATGGAGTATACCTCAAAGTATAATCTAGGCAATGATGTTTCGTGGCAATCGGACATAGAAAATCCATGCAATCTACGTTATAATTGGACTGAAGGTATCAGTGCGGATGGTCGTGGCGAATGGTCACCCATGTACTACATGGCTGCTAAGCTGTTTACACTCGCCGGAGTAGCTCATCCATATACTGCAGCTGTGATAGCATCGCCTGGTTATGCACCAGAGCCTACAAATACCTCTCACCCGGGTATGGGTACAATGTGTTTTATAAGTTCGGGTGATCACAGCTTTAAGCCCTACTTAACCACCGAAGCAGAAGACTTTATAGCAATGGCGGGAGTGGAAATAACACCGACAACCGATGAAAGAGCTGGTTATAAAGCTTCCAGTATAGATGAAGGAGATTGGATGGCATTTGAAATTGTTATTCCTACCTCAGGAACTTTTTTTTTCGATTACCGTGTTGCCGGAGGAAGTAACGGTGATTTTAAGGTTGAATTGAACGGTGAAGCAATTGATACAATTACGTTTAATGCTACCGGTGGAGATGAAACATGGCAAACGGTTCGTTCAACTATTCCCGTTTATCTTAACAAAGGAGTGGATACCTTTCGAATAACATCAAATGTGGCGGGTTGGAACCTGAACTGGATTCAATTAATTTCTGATTGTTATGAGTCAACAATAACGCCACGCATCAATACAATTGATTTGCAGGGTGCGGAATCTGGTCTGATTGAAACATCAGAAGTAACTATTTTTCCCGGTTTTTCGGTGGATTTTAATCCTTTCCCTAAGCTTTATGGAAGTTGGAACTGGACAGGACCGAATGGATTTTCGTCTAACCAAAGAATTGTAGGCTTAAGTGATATTCAAAAGAATCAGGGAGGAGATTACATCGCAGTGCATACGAATGATTGTGGCGTAGAAAGTAAAGATACTTTTCATATCAAGGTGCAGGACTCATTGTATATCGAGGCTGAGAATTATTCACTTATGAATGGGGTGATCGTGGAGGCTACCACTGATGTAAGTGGTGATTCTAATGTAAGTTGCATTCTTTCTGAGTCTTGGATGGAATATGAGGTAGACCTTCCTTTTTCAGCCTTATATAGTTTTAGTTACCGGGTTGCAAGTGAAAATTCAGGCAGTTTTGAACTTAGCATTGACTCAGATGGCATCGACCAGGTTGATTTCAATAGTACAGGCGGCCAAACATGGACTACAATTAATTCAGACGCTACAGTATATTTAAAAGCTGGTGTGCAAACATTGCGTATAAGTTCAAATACGGAAGGTTTGAAAATTAACTGGATACAGTTAAATGCACTAAAACCAGTACGAGAGTGTATGTTGCCAATAACTTTAGATGGCTTTACTGTTCGAAGAGAAACGGTTGACTGGTCGAGCGGTGTCATGGATATAACCTGTGAGTCGGATGTGGATGTTCATGTTTTTGTTGAGGGTAACGGAACTTTTAATGCAGCAGATTACTTCAAGGTATATTACAAGTTAGATAATGGGGCAATGATTCCGGTTGCTGAGAAAACGGGTGCATTAAGTGAAGAAATGATATCGGCTAAGGCACTTGTTGGAAAAACACTGGAGGTAATTATTCAATCTCAGACCGTTAACTCGACGTCACGTTATATCATATCAAAAGTGTTGGTATTAAAGGGAAGTGATCCATTTGCAAGAATTGAAGCTGAAGATTATGATGAAGCCTATGGAACCAATACCGAAACCTGTAGTGACACAGATGGCGGACAAAATGTGGGTTCGATTAGAGATGGTAATTGGTTGAAGTACAGCAATATAAACTTAAGTGAAGTGCATAGTGTTGACTTGCGTTTGGCCAGTAGAAATTCCGGCGGCTCCATTGAAGTGCGTTTAGATTCAGAATCTGGACAACTAATTGGATCTGTTGAGATGCCTAACACTGGTAACTGGCAGACCTGGAAAACAATTCGTGTCAAACTGGAGAGTGTAATTGGTTTTTATGACGTTTATCTTTTATTCAGACACCCAAGCACTTATGTGGGCAACATTAACTGGTTAGCGTTTTCCTCAACAACAATAGGTACTGGTTTGATAGATCGAAAATCGGAGCAGTCAATGATTTTATACCCCAATCCAGTCAATAATAGCTTAACAGTTCTAAAGAATAGAGGAGCATCCCTTGAAGTCTATAATCAACTTGGAAAATTGGTTTTAAATGAAGAAATTGCAGGTGACCAATATTCTGTTTCGTTGAACCAGTTACCAGATGGATTCTATGTGGTTCGGATATTAAAGGACGGTGGTGTACATAGCTATAAAGTAATTAAAGAATAAATGCATATCCGGGAAGTGCAGCTTAGACGATTTGAATTTTGTGAGAACTAATCTATAAAATATTATGATGCAGTACATGAAAATTCTTCTAGTCTTGTTATTCCTTACAAGCAGTGCTATTAAGGCCGAAACCATCGGCGTGTTTTATGATCCTCATACCCCTCAGTTCGTATT
>JBFHER010000293.1:0-4999 GCA_041584055.1 Bacteroidales bacterium | reverse complement strand
ATTCCAAAGGAAGTAGCTTGTTTGTGTCCTCCGAGATATGGGGGAGGATTTGAGTCCCTGTTTCATTGGATGTATGAAAATGCGAGCGTACATTTCTTTGTGGAAACTTTAGAATGAAGTTAAACCCAATACAACATTGTTTCCTGTGATTTTACAGCCTGTCTTGAATTTACTTCAGGAAACCGCCGTAACCCTGCCTTTGCCGGCAGGCAGGCGAGACCCGCACGTACTTTTTATGAAGTAAAAAGTAGTGGTGTGAGAGCCTCTCTCTGCTAGCGTTTGCTAGTGGGGCGGGTTACTCGACTAGCATTTGTTTTTGTCTTAAAAACTTCAATAAATTAACCATAATATAAGCTCTACCGCTTCAAACTTATTCTGATCGGGATCTGTAATTTTTTAATTGTTTCCTGAAAGTGGTATTAAATGCAATGCACGTAATTCCATCAAATCTCCCTTCGGAATACCTTCTGCATGTATCTTAACTACATGCTTACCTGATGAAAGATTCATTGTGCCAAGCTCTTGCTTAATATAGTCTTTCCCTTTAGTTATTGTGGTATCCGACAGTATTGCCTTGCTAACCTCAACAGTAAACTTATTGGAATGCTTGTAAGGCTTGTACTCAGCAATCACTTTGAATTCTCCAGCTTCAGTGAGATATACTGGCCAAGTCATGGCTTGACCTTCCTTCTTCCAACCAGAAACGCCATTGTTCGTGATTTTACCGTTTCCATATTTGAATCCACCACCAACAGGGATGCCATCGAAAGCACGAAGCATATTATTTTGGCGTGTTGAAATCAAGCGATGAGGATCAACATTGTCAGCATCATCTACCTCGACAACGAGCACACTGCTTGCTGCATCAGGAGCTTTCTCTGGAACTTCAAATTCTATTGTTTTATTATCTGTTCGTTTATGAGCTATTGCAGTTTGAGTTTCATCAGACAGCAGGTATGCTTTATTCACCTTACCTAAAAATCCTCCTAATTGGAGAACACCGTCATTAGGCCAATCGAACACGTGTAAGTAAAATGTATTTTTCTTTCGTGTAGATTCGCCCCATGCTTGTACCGGGAGTGTTGTACGCTCTGTACCACGAATACTCGGTTCATTAACATCCATCCACTTCCCAATTCCCTTAAGAATTTCAACATCAATGGCATCAATTTCACCATCACCTTTAGGCCCAATGTTGAGAAGCATATTTCCACCTCTCGCCACTGCTTTCACCAATACTTGAACCAAAAATTCCGGTGTTTTATGACTATCATCGTTAGCATTATAACCATATGATTCATTGGTAGTAGGTATAGCTTCCCAGTCACCTTTTTTTGTCGGAAAATCAACAGCGCGGTCACCAGTACTTGCATAATCGCCAAAATGCCCTGGTGCCGGCATCCCATCATAACCAGACACCACACGACTATTGATTACGATGTTCGGCTTGGCAGCTCGAGCAGCTTTTAAAATACGAAGGTTCTCTTCGGGTGGTAATTTATGCGGAGTATCAAACCATAAGAAATCAGGATCATATTTATTGATAAGTTCTTTCACCTGAGGAATTGATTTTTCATCTACATATTTGCGTATTCGAGGAACAATTTCTGGGTGCACATCAAACCACTTAGCATTTTTTTTAGTAAACAGGTGTCTGTCACCACCTGGATTCTCATAATCCCAATCATTCCCTGGACCATTCGCCTCTCCCCAATCGAATGCGTGAGAATAATAAAAGCCAAATTTCAGTCCATTTCTATCACAAGCAGCCTTTAGTTCTGCCATTGGGTCACGGCCAAAAGGAGTGGCGTCTACAATATTGTAATCACTGGCATCCGAATCGAACATGGCAAAGCCATCGTGATGTTTGGCTGTGATTATTACATATCTCATACCAGCAGCCTTGATAATTTTCGCCCACTCATCTGCATCAAATTTAACGGGATTAAAACTGCCAACAACTTTTTCTCTGTATTCCTTACACGGAATTTTTGCCATTCGTTGTATGTGCTCACCATAACCACCGTAGGCTTTTCCTTTCCAACTACTACCAAGCACAGATGAAGCTCCCCAATGAATAAAACATCCAAACCGTGCATCACGCCAAGCCTCTAATCGTTCTTCACGATTTATTTTAGCATCACGCCACCATTGTAGGTCAGGACTTCCCTCAGCAATATCCATTTGCAAACGAGGTTCTGGTGGCATAATTGGGGTATGCTTATTTTGTTTGCTAGTGTCTACTGTATTATTACATTGAACAAACACCAATAATATGGCAATGTAAATTACAGACACTAAGGTTGTTTTTAAATTGGTTTTCATTTGCATAATTTTCTTCGATTATATGGTTCTTTTTAATAAATGCTAACGGTTGCGCTATGATTAGTTGCCGATTGCGGAGCGCGTTCATGTCGAACCCCACTGCCGCCCATGCGAGCTAAAATGTAAGTTGTCAGCACGAAAACGGCAATTATTTATGACCGCGTGTGTGTGCCCGGCATGAGCATGTGCACCCACCACCGGAAGTTCATGAAAAATGTTAAAAATACAAATTTTCGGAGCAAAACGGTAGTTCGGTGCATTAAATATTCCAGAGGGTGTAAGTCGCTTATGCGCCAAGGTTACGCTTGGAAGTATTAGCAAGTGGCAGCAAAGTTAAAGCTGTACGTTGGTTGAGATGGGTGTATGAATCGTATCCAAACTTATTTTATCATTGGGTATTAGGCTATCCATTAGTCTAATGAAGTTGACTGCATAATAAGAACCGTATGAATTGAGAGATTCACGTACGGTGGTTGTTGAGCTTCTCGAAGTATTCTGTGAGAAGTCAGGGGTGAAAATCCCCTGGCTTACTCGACTAGCCAAATCGTTTTTAAGCCCAAGTCCAAAGGATTTTTCATTGGTATTACGAGTTCGATAATTATTGGGTTTTTCACCCAGAATCATTTAGGTAATAATTGCACCTTCTGTAGATTTATTGTTTTCCATTCTTTCTGATTTGGTTTTAGATGTATACTATAATCACCTGGTTTATCAATAAACACTTCTCCAATATTTACTGTTTTGTATGATGTAAAGCCACCTGTTGCAGGTAGTTTCGCATTAATTGTTTGTCCTGCCACAGTGAGTTTTATAGCACTTTCCTCTTTAGAGGCTATGTCCATCGAAATAGTGTATTTGCCAGCCTTATCAACATTAAAATCCCAGTCTACAGTCACTTTTATAGTCGACCATTGTTCAATGCAATTGATCTCTTTATTGTAAGCGACATGAGTTCCTATCACATTATTTATTATGGATTGTTGTGCCGTTAATAAAACAGTTCCATCTTCATTTTGCTTAATTATATCTGCATCACTTACCATAGGTTTACCCTTTATTTTCAATACAATAACAGAACTTATAGCATCTGGGGCTTTACCTACTAAAGATATTGTGGTGCCCTGCTCATCGGTTTTAGTTTTGTATTTTTGGGATTTATCAACAAGCAAATTACAAGATTGCACTGTATTGGTAATAGGTATAAATAGTTCTCCGTTTTCTGGCCAGTCAAAAACGTTAAGATAAAGCGTCGTATTTTTTCCAGTTGAACGTGTAGTGATTCGTCCCCATGTAGGTGTACGACACGGACTAGCACTTGTACCATAAATAGATTCACTATTTTTATCCATCCATGCTCCAATTTTTTTTAGACGTTCTACACTAGGTTCAGGGATTAGTCCTTCGGCTGTTGGTCCTACATTAAGGAGGAAATTTCCCCCTTTACTGGCGATATCAACCAAATTTTGTATCAGTGTTTCAGTAGATTTCCAGTTGTGATCGTTACTTTTATATCCCCAAGTGTTATTCATTGTCATACACGATTCCCAATCGCCAGGAAGACCTGTGCCAGGGATAAATTGTTCAGGCGTACTGATGTCTCCTTCATAATCTCCACCCAGTCTGTTGTTATGAATAACTCCCGGAGCAAGTTTTAATAATGGTAAGAATTGTTCCGCACGTTCTTTAGTCATACCTCGTGGTGTATCCCACCATAAAATTGCAGGTTGGTATTGTGTTAAAATTTCCTTGACCTGAGGCACTGCAATATTTTTTATATAATCGTCCATGTCATGTTCCTGAGCTGGATCCCACTTACCTTTTTTATCCTTACCTCTAGCTGATCCGCCTTGATTCCAGTCTTGAGCTTGCGAATAGTAAAGTCCCAACTTAATGCCATGTTTTTTACATGCCTCTGCCAAGGGGGCAATCAGGTCTTTTCCGTATGGAGAAGCATCCATAATGTCCCATTCCGAAACTTTTGAGTCGAACAATGCAAAACCATCATGATGTTTAGAGGTAATAACAATATATTTCATGCCTGCATCCTTAGCAAGTTTAACCCATGCTTCCGGATCGTATTTCACAGGGTTAAATTCCTTTGCGTAGTTTTGGTATGTGGCCATGGGTATGCTTGCATCTGACATAATCCATTCGCCATATTTTCCTGCATCTTCACCTTCATATATTCCAGCTGGTACAGCATAAACGCCCCAATGTATAAACATCCCAAACCGTGCAGCACGAAACCATTCCATGCGTGCATCACGTTCAGCCTCGGTTTCATTGGCATAAGGGTCTATTGAGGGGATATCCGATTGAGAATATACAGTACTCATCGTCAACATGATGAAATAACAGCTTAGCATTAAGGTTTTCATAGTTTCAATTTTTTTTATAATAAGAATTAAATTTCGTTTCTAATTCTGACTAACGGCAAATTGTATGAATAGTGGCAGATTGCGTGGCACTTTCCTGTCAAACCGCTACGCAGTTTAATCGGGCTACAACCCTTGATGTTTGCCACATCACCTGCCATTACTTATACAAAATGTGTGTGCCCAGCATGAGCATGTGCACCCACCACCGGAAGTTCATGAAAAATGTTAAAAATACAAATTTTCGGAGCAAAACGGTAGTTCGGTGCATTAAATATTCCAGAGGGTGTAAGTCCCTT
>JBFHER010000292.1:0-5013 GCA_041584055.1 Bacteroidales bacterium | reverse complement strand
CCATCTGTTGGATGTAGAAAATCGATGGTTGCAAGTTCCAACTTATGCTTCATGAATTGCTCATGAATGGATGTCAGATAATTTTTCTCCACAAGGGTATCCGCATCCAACGAAAGGATGATTCCGTTCTCCCGTGCTTCCTCATTGAAAATTAATACCGCCTGATCCATGCCTATTTTGCGGGCCATTCCCACCCCTGCATGCTTCTGCCGAATGTTTTGCACAAGCACAGGATTAAATCCCATGACATTGGAGCTATACTTCTCCTTAAAATCCAAAAGTTTAAAGTAGGTTTCACGATTTAAACGGATGATGTGTTCTGGTGTATTTTCTCCGGCGTTAACCACAATTATAACTTCAGTTCTACAACCAGGATAATCACACTTCAACAAAGACTTAAGGCTTGATTCGATTTCTGTTTCGTTAAAACACGGAATTACCACGATCAGGGCTGTGGGAAGCCCATGGCTTTTTCGGGCAAACAAAGGGTTCACCTGATGTTTTTCGATATAATTGTCAAACAACTGCATACAACAAAGGGGCCCTAAAGCCCCTTCTTATAGTATCAAAATTAGACTATTTACTATATCTTTCATTCAATTCTTTCAACAAAGCAGAAGTTATATCATAACCGTCCTTGGCATAAAGAATATTTCCTCCCACTGTTGTAGAAAGTATCATATCACAATCAATCCGCTGATTGTATATTTCAAGGAAATTGGTAATTGAATCCAGCAATTGCTTGCTAATCTCAGACTGATGGATGGCCAACTCCCGTGATAATCTACCATTCATTGCCTGCAATTCCTGCTCCTTCTTTAAAAGACGTTGTTGCTCGTTTTCAGCTCTGTCTCTTGTTAAAAAGCCATTGTTTTCAATTTTTCGTTGAAACTCTCTCATTTGATTCTGGAATATTCTGGCTTCTTCATTCACTTCGGTTCTGGCTGATTCCTGCTGCTTTAGTAAATCTTCATTTAAATCCTTTGATAAGTTATAATTCAACAAAAGGCTGTCAATATTCACATATGCAAACTTCATTGATTTACCGGAATCCGGAAGTGTAACACTAGCTGTTCCCTCCGATGCACATTGGTTGTTACATGTAAAGTGCATTACATATAACGCGATAACTGCCACAAATAAAACTGCAATAGAGGAAATGTAAACCTTCTTCATGTTATTTTTTTATTTAGTTTAATCAAAAAGATGCACCAATCATAAAGTGCTCAACAAAAATAATTTTTTAGTTCTCATCAAGAAGTCATGTGATACAATGATTTCTTAACTTAACAAATTTTAACACGTAATCTGATCTTTGTTTAATTCTTCATCCAGTTTTCGGATGTCCAGACGTTTTACGCCGTGTTGCTTTTGATCCAACCTGTCCGTTGTATTTGCACAATATATCCCACGATCAGACATATTTTTATTTCCACCAATGTGTGTATTTGGAAACGTCCCCCCTTTGGTGAAAAAAATTTTAATCCCCAACAGCACTAATGCTGCTCCTATCAATACGATAGCCACTAGAAATACCTGCATAGTCAAATTTTATTCAAAAATAGATATAAATGCAGTTAAAATCGCATTGTGAAATATAAATTAATTGTTTTTAGTAATTTAAAAGATCACCCGATTAACACCTCTTTAGGATTCACACAACCCTTCACACACAACTATCTGTTGATCTTATATTTAGCTAACAAATGTGAACAATCCTATTTTGACTTGTTTTAAACTCAAAAATTACATACCTTTATTTCTGATGTATAATTATGAACCTTGATTTAGACATATTCAGGATACAAACCAATAATGTTTCACCCGTTAAAGGCAGAATTCTTATTGCTGAACCTTTCCTTAAAGGGTATTACTTCTCACGTTCCATTGTATTGTTAACAGAACATGGCAAAGAAGGCAGCATGGGATTGGTTTTAAATAAACCACTTAATCTGAAAATTAGTCAAATCATGAAAGATGTTCCTTTTAAGGATGTGACTGTGTATTGTGGAGGCCCTGTCAGTCCTGACAGATTGTTTTATGTTCATGCCATCCCCGGGATTTCAGATGCAGCAGAAGTGATCAGTGGTTTGTATTTTGGTGGCAACTTTGATGAAATTAAAACAAGACTTACAATCTACCCTGACAACCTTGATAAAATTCGCTTCTTCATTGGCTATTCAGGCTGGTCTGCCGGACAATTAAAAGATGAGCTCAACGAGGATTCATGGTTGGTATCCAAGATGGAAAACCAAAGCGTATTGAAGCCTGCCGGTGAGGAACTATGGACCTATTCTTTGTGTATGCTGGGAGGTAAGTACATAGCCTGGTCTAAGTTCCCCAGTAATCCCGAATTAAATTAAACCCTTTTTTCTATATCACCTATAGCAATCGGTGTAATTAACTTGCTTTGTTTGTCCCGGAGGTTAATCTTGTGGACCAAGCACAGGTTTTTGCCCTACTGAAGAAGAGAGATAACACATAGTTGACGCTTAAACGAATGTCATTTTCGGAGGAGCGGCTTAATTGAATTTTATGTTCGTATTGGGAATAGCTTATAAAATTCCAAAACTTTCCGTTGCAAGTATTATGAATAATCTAATCAAAAATCAATCATTAATTTCAACCATTTGATATCTTTACCCGGAAATGCAAATATGTTTTAAATAATTGAGACCTTGGAATGAAAAATGCCTTATCAAAGTTATCATATGAAATATTGAAAATTTCCAATCGTGACATTCCAAGGTCTGTTTTTCTGAAAGAAATTTCAAATGTACTTCTTGACTGGTTGAAATGTTCAGAACTTAAGTTTTTGCTAAAAATGCAAAAGAACGAATCTCAATTCGAGTTAGCACATTACACGAACAAAGTTTTTGAATATAAAATCATAAACAAAGACAAACTATCACATCATTTACCGGAAGAAGAAAGTGTAGGTCTTTGGGAAGCTATATTAGAAAACAAATTTGACAATGCGTCAACCTTTTTCACGGAAAAAGGGACTTTTTGGACTATAAATTTTGGAAATCTCTCCATCCCCTACCGGAGGGAACTGGGCTCGAAAGAGAATAAAACGTCAAAACAAAACCATAATTATTCGCTGTTAATAATCCCATTTTTATATAGCAATGAGCGGGTTGGTCTATTACAGGTCAAAAATATAAAACAGGAAATATTCTCGAGTATAGGAACCAACTTATTTGAAGAATTTGCCCAAACCTTAAGTGCCATCCTGATTAACCAGTACACACAGGCACTTTTACAAGAACGCGTTAAAGAACTAACATTTTTGTATGAGATGTCGACGATTACAAAACTAAAAACTAATTCACTTGATGATATCTTGTATCATATTATTGAATTAATACCACCTGCATGGCAATATCCTGAAATAACACAAGCCAAGATAACACTCAATGGTGTAGAATATGCAAATAAGCCCATAGAGAAATGTGAGCATACTTTGGTGGCTGATATCATTATTGAGAATGAAAGACGTGGCACAATAGAGGTAAGCTATGCTGAAAAATGTCCGGATATCGATGAAGGACCTTTCTTTCATGAAGAAAGAAGTCTTCTAAATAACATTGCCACTGAATTAGCAAATATTATTACCCAAAGAAATAAAGAAAAGCAAGTTTAAAGGACATTCACAAATAATTCATTTGCCTGATTGATTTGTTCAGAATTACCCAAAACGAAAACAAGGCCTTCGAGGCACCACACAGTCAACCGAGCAATGAAACTGGCATTTTTAGTCCTTCTCCCTATCTGAGGACTTCGTATTGCATTCCCCGTTTTTCAAGCTCCTTGCATATGGTCACCAGCTGAGTCGTATCCTGCAAGTTAAACGTAATGGTTACCTGCACATACCCCACAGGGACACTTGTTGTAGAACGCTCATGTTCAATATCGTGGATGCTGGCCTTCATTTTATCAAGAATGGTGATAATTGACTTTAACTTCCCTGACTGATCAGGCATCAACAACTGGATACGGGCTCGCAACCCCTCATCCATCACACCCTTATCAAGGATTTGTTCGAGTATAGACATGTTGGCATTTCCACCACTGATTATTGGGACAACCTTCCGGCCTTTTGTGCTGGTTTTATGATAAAGTACGGCTGCCATTGCTGCTACCCCCGCCGGCTCGGTGAGGATTTTTGCACGTTGCAGCAACATATAGGCCGTGCGAGCCATCTCGGCATCACTCACCACAACCAGTTCGTCTACCAATTTGCGGGTTACATTAAAAGTGAGCTTGCCCGGCGATTTAACGGCGATACCGTCGGCAATGGTATCCACAGAGTTGAGGGTAACAGGCTCCCCTTTTTCAATAGAAACTTTCATTGATTGTGCACCATCCGCTTCCACACCAATAATGCGTATGCTTGGATTGAGTTGTTTCAAGGCAATGGCAATGCCGGCAATGAGCCCACCACCCCCGATGGGTACTACGACATCCTCCACATCACGAAGTTGTTCAAATATCTCAAGACCAATGGTCCCTTGCCCCGCAATAATATACGGATCGTCAAAGGGATGAACAAAAGTGGCACCAGATTTCATGCCAAATTCAACTGCGGCCTTGAATGCATCATCGAAGGTATTGCCAGTGAGCACAACCTTGGCGCCGTAAGCACGCGTAGCAATGACCTTAAGCGGAGGAGCAAAAACAGGCATAAAAACCGTGCTTTTCACACCCAAACTTGACGCAGCACAGGCCACTCCCTGGGCGTGGTTGCCTGCCGAGGCACAAAGTACGCCTTTGGAAGCTTCTTCGGAGCTAAGATTTTTGATCTTGTAATAGGCACCCCTTACTTTGAATGAACCAGTGGTCTGAAAATTTTCCAGTTTTAGATATACATCGGCCTCTGACATGGTCGAAAACGATTTACTTCGTTCAAGCGGGGTAAACTTAACAACGTTTTTCAATACCGATTGGGCATTGATAATATCCTTGAATAAAGGTGCATTTTGAATCTTTTTGGTGTCCGACATGTTTATT
>JBFHER010000291.1:0-5030 GCA_041584055.1 Bacteroidales bacterium | reverse complement strand
TGCCGGACTTATCTTCTTGTTTTGAAGCACAATGACATGTTGTATGCAGGAATGTTTCTCAAAAATACAAATAGCGTTAAATGCCTGACAATCTATTTTTTTTGCTCATCTAAATAAACTATCTTCGCCACTCATTTTATTAACATAATCATATTTAATGGATAAAGTAAGTTACGCCCTTGGTCTTTCCATCGCAGGAAACCTAATGGGGTCGGGGGTTGCAGAGCTAAACCTTGAGCGTTTTTCAAAAGGAGTTAAAGATGGCTTATCAAATGACGGAACAGAAATGACCGGTGATGAAGCGAACCAGATATTAAATGCATTCTTCACAGAATTGCAGGAAAAAGCATCTGAAGCAAACAGAAAAGTTGGAGACGCATTCTTCGCAGAAAATGCGAAAAGAGATGAAGTGATTACCCTTGAAAGTGGATTGCAATACGAAGTTTTAAAAGAAGGGAATGGGAGTATCCCTCAGGGAGCCGATCAGGTGAAATGTCATTATCATGGAACCTTGATTGATGGTACTGTTTTTGATAGTTCGGTACAACGCGGAGAACCCGCAGTTTTTGGTGTAAATCAAGTGATTAAAGGATGGGTTGAAGCCTTGCAATTGATGCCAATAGGTAGCAAGTGGAAATTATATGTTCCTTCTGATCTGGCATATGGAGCACAAGGTGCTGGTCAGGCAATCGGTCCTCATACAAATTTAATTTTCGAAGTAGAATTATTAGAAATAGTTTAAATATTTAAGACAGAAAAAATGAAATCACAATTATTCTTATTATCACTTGTGGCTGTTCTCATGGCTTCTTGCTCAGGCATGGGTGGCTCAGCAAACTATGAAACTGCAAAAGACAGTGTTTGCTATGTGTTGGGCGCAAATATGGGAAAACAAATGTCTGAAACTCAGGATCGTTTCCCGGGTGGAGGAATGAACATGGATGAATTTACAGCGGGTTTTATTGCTGGAATTGATTCTGTAGATTCGAAATATAAAGATCTCGAAACACAGACTTTTTTGCAGGGCTACTTTACTAATGCCCAAACAAAAGAACAGGAGCAGGCTGCTGCAATGGCACAGGATAGCACGCTGGAAGCGTATCAAAGTCCTGCAAAAGATACAGCATCTTATGTTTATGGTTATCTTTTCGGAAGCGATCGTTTCAGAAGCGGTGCGGAACAATTCCCTGGAGGTCCGATGAACATTGAAGCTGTAAAAGCTGGTTTGAAGGATTTTATGGCTGAGAAAGAACTTTCTATTGTTGTGGAAGATGAGGAATCATTCTTAAATGACTACTTTCAAAAAGCAGAGGAAACTGCTCGTGCAGAAGCAGAAGCTAAAGCAAAAGCAGAGTTAGGTCCAAAGCTGGCTGAGATCGATAAATTCATGGAAGAAAATGGAAGTCGTCCAGGTGTTATTACACACGAGTCAGGCAAATTCCAATACGAAGTGATGAAAGAAGGAAATGGTGCGAAACCAGTGGCAACAGATCAGGTGAAGGTGCATTACCACGGTACATTTTTGGATGGTAGCGTGTTTGATAGCTCTGTAGAAAGAGGTGAGCCTGCAACTTTCGGACTTAATCAGGTAATTCAAGGTTGGACAGAAGGATTACAGTTAATGCCGGTTGGTTCAAAGTATAAATTTTACATTCATCCTGAATATGCATATGGAATGCAGGCAAATAGAGGCATTCCTGCAGCATCTCTACTTATCTTTGAAGTAGAACTGTTAGAAATTGTAAAATAATAAACAGGGCTGTCTTAAATTTGTTGATAGTGATAGGGAACGAAAGTTTAGTGTTAATTAAATTTTCATTGTCTGGCAGATATCATTAACTTTACAGATAGCCCTTTTTAATTTTTTTTAAGTAGAAGATATGATTAAAGCAGAAATGCACACTTCCAAAGGAGTGATGAAGATTGATTTTTTTGAGAAGGCAACTCCAAAAACGGTTGAAAATTTTGTAAAACTTGCCCAGGAGGGATATTACGATGGATTGGCCTTTCATCGCGTCATTCCTGATTTTATGATTCAGGGAGGTTGTCCTCACTCAAGAGATATGAGCAGCCGAAAGGTAGGAACCGGAGGACCGGGGTATTCAATCGATTGTGAAACTGATGGCAAAATGCAGTTTCATGAGAGAGGTGTTTTATCCATGGCACATGCTGGTAAAAACACAGGTGGTTCCCAGTTTTTCATTTGTCATAGCAGAACGAATACTGCGCATCTGGATGGCGTACACACTTGTTTTGGGAAAGTGTATGACGGTTTAGAAGTCATTGATCTTATCCAAAAAGGAGATACAATAGAGAAAATTATTATTAGTGAGGAAGATTAAATCGTTTTAAATGAGTTTCGAAATTGAAGGAAAACTGTTCGTAAAAGGAGCAGTTCAGGAAGTATCAGCAAGTTTTAAGAAACAGGAGTTTGTTATTGAAGTTGAAAACGAACGCAATCCTGACTGGAATGATTTTGTGAAGTTTCAGATGACTCAGGATCGCTGTGGCATGGTGGATGCAATGGAGATTGGAGAGCAAATTAAAGTGAGTTTTAATATCCGTGGCCGGAAGTGGGAAAAAGACGGTCAGGTCAGTTATTTTACAAATCTAGAGGCATGGCGGGTTGAAAAATTAACCGCTTCAGCCAATCCTTCACAACCTTCGGCACCAGTGCCATCTGTCAATGATATGCCCGAAGAAAACGACGATCTGCCTTTCTAAATAAGAAGAATCTGGGCCAAATGTGTTTTGGTTTGATTTTTGTTGCAGATCCTGCATGAATCATCAAAAGAGATAATGGAATGAAACAATTTTTATTAATTGTGCTCACATTGTTGCAATTTTTTGCAAGCCCGGTGTTTGCACAGCAAACAAGTGGCGGAAAAGGAGATATCCAGCTGTATAAACTGCAACTGGCAACTCAAATGATAAGCGCTTATTATGTTGATTCTGTTGATCGGACTGATTTGGTGGAGGATGCAATAAAGGGAATGTTGGAAGATCTTGATCCACATTCTGTTTACATTACAGCAAAGGATGTTCAGAAGATGAATGAACCTTTGAAAGGGAATTTTGAAGGGATTGGAGTTCAGTTTAATATACTGGAAGACACATTGATGGTTGTTAACCCTATTCCGGGGGGACCTTCAGAAGATGTAGGGGTGATGGCTGGTGACCGAATCATTTATATTGACGATGAAATGGTGGCCGGGATTGGACTGTCTAATCAAATGGTTTTTGATCGCCTGAGAGGAGATAAGGGCACAAAAGTTACAATTAAAATAAAACGGAACGGAACAAAGAATTTGTTAGAATTCACCATAACACGGGATAAAATTCCAATCTTCAGCCTAGATGCAGCTTACATGGTTAACAACCACATTGGTTATATCAAATTAAATCGCTTTGGAGCCACCACACATACTGAATTCATGACAGCCATGAGAAAGCTCAGGTGGGAAGGTATGAGTGATCTAATTCTGGATCTTCAAGGGAATGGAGGGGGCTATTTGAAAGCAGCCATCGATATTGCGGATGAATTTCTTGAAAAGGGGAAGGTGATCGTTTATACAAAAGGAATAAACAGTCCAAAACAGGTTTTTAGCGCATCCCGAAAGGGAGAATTTGAAAACGGACATCTGGTTGTGCTAATCGATGAAGCATCAGCATCAGCAAGTGAGATTGTGACAGGGGCTATCCAGGACCACGACAGAGGTTTGGTCGTGGGTCGGCGAAGTTTCGGGAAGGGCCTTGTTCAACGGCCGTTATCCCTGCCCGATGGATCTGAAATGAGACTTACATCTTCGAGGTATTATACGCCCACGGGAAGGTTAATTCAGAAATCGTATGAAGAAGGGAGAAAGAAATACAGAGAGGATTTAATTAACCGATACAATCATGGTGAATTGTCTTCTGAAGACAGTATCCATTTCCCCGAAGATAAGCTATATACAACGTTGAAGTATGGGCGTAAAGTGTATGGCGGTGGTGGAATAATGCCGGATGTTTTTATTCCAATTGATACAAGTGAATATTCTTCATATCACCGAAATATTGTTGCTAAAGGGGTAATGAACAAGGCTGTATTGTCTTTTGTGGATAAAAATCGTGAGGATTTAATGAGCAAGTATGAGGCGTTTAAAGTTTTTGATGAACAGTTTCAGGTAGATGATTTAATTCTTAAGGAATTGCAGGATCTGGCAACTGAAGAAGGAATTGAATATAACGATGAAGCGTTTAAACGTTCTCAACTAGCAATAAAAGACCAGTTTAAAGCATTGGTTGCAAGGGATATATTTGAAAATGGTGATTTTTATCGCATCATCAATCAACGTGATAAAGCATTCCGGGCAGCAGTGAAAATTTTAGAAGAAGAGTCAGTGTTTGAACAAAAATTATCAGAAAGGTAGTCCCATATCAAAATTTCTGAATTCAGCTTGGGTCAAAGCACCCATTTTGATATTAGTTAGTATTTATTTTATAGCTTACACCCTTTCAATTTCGTTTTCTCCCCAGGAGAAGGTGGCATCGAAGTGTGTATGAGCTTTCGTGCCAAAACGCAATAAGTTATTACTTAACACACTATAATTGATGCATAGTTTATTAAAGAAACTCAATTTTAAAGAAGGACAGGTCATTGATATTTGTTCAACCCCACCGGAGTTCCTACCCATATTCAATGAGTGGGAGAAAGAGTATGAGGTCCGTTTGTTGCCCAATGAGATGGCAAAAAATTTCATTTTGATTTTTGTCTATGATCGACTTGACATTCATCGTATGGTTGATACATATCTCAAAAATATGGAGCCCAACGCGGTGCTTTGGTTTGCTTACCCAAAAATGTCTTCAAAAAAATATAAGTCAGACATCAACCGTGACAATGGTTGGGAAGTATTAGATAACTTGCATTTAAGGCCGGTGCGGCAAATAGCCATTGATGATGATTGGTCCGCACTTCGTTTTAGAGAAAATAAAAAAATGAAGCAAAACTAATTGAGCAAACTGCGATATCTGCCAGGCGTTACATG
>JBFHER010000290.1:0-5045 GCA_041584055.1 Bacteroidales bacterium | reverse complement strand
ATCCCCAAAAAGTGCCACGGTAATTTGCGCCTCAGGGTTCTCCTCATCCCCCATAAAATCTATTGTAGATGGACCTGAAACCTGACGCCATGTACCGGAACCACTGGAAAGTTCCGCCGCCATCACCGCATTTAAGCCACACACATCGATTTGACGACCGGGATCAGCTACAGGTATTTCCAGAAAATTAATGACAATGCTTGAGTCCTCACTGCAGGGACCATTTGTTTCTGTCCATGTAAAGGTATAGGCACCAAAATCAGACACCGCAACCTGAACATCAGGCCGATCTGTTGATGGTGCAAAGAAAGCTGTCCCCGGACCACCTGTCTGACGCCATTCACCGGTGCCGGCGCTTGGAATTGCGTTTAACTGCACAGACGTGCCACAAATACTGTCATCTTTTCCTGGATTTGGCACGGGTTGATCATAAAAGATCACCGTCACATCTTCTTCATCGGCACAAAAGCCATTGGTTTCCACCCACTTTAACACGTATGTCCCTTCCTCACTTGCAACCACAGTTGCATCAGGGGCATTTTGATCCGGCTCGAAAGAGACAGTCCCCGGACCACTTATCTTTTCCCATGTCCCAACGCCGCTGGAAGGTGTGGCATTAAGTTGAAACCACAAGCCACAGACAGTACCACCTGTTCCTGCATCCGCTTCCGGCTGCTCATAAAACGCAAGGGATATCACTGAATCCGCCATACAGTCACCGTTGACAACGGTCCATTTTAATTCATAAATCCCGTAGTCGCTCACCGACACACGGGCATCTCCTGTGTTGGCATCCGGGGCAAATGATATGCTTCCCGGGCCACTTACTTTCGTCCATTCTCCCGTCCCGGCATTCACCTTTCCATTCAGGTTATAAAACAGGTCACACGATTCCCCATTTCCTCCTGCATCTGCAATTGGTTGCTCATAAAACCTTATTTCCAGCGTATCTGAATCGGAGCAGGAGCCATTCGTTTCGGTCCACTGAAGGCGGTAAGTTCCATACTCTGTCACGTTTAACGCCGCCTCCGGGTCTCTGAATCCCGGCGTAAAACTGGCAACCCCCGGACCTGTTAACATGCGCCACTCACCAGCTCCGACACTTGCCTGTGCACTTAAATCAAAGGTATTTCCACACACAAAACCGTCTTCACCCGCATCTGCAACAGGGGGCTCATAATAATTCACAACAATGCTTGAATCATCAGAACAATTTCCATTGCTTTCTGTCCATGTAAGTTCATAGGTTCCATATTCGGTGACCTGTGCCTGTGCATTTCGAAACAGTTCATTCGGAAAGAAAGAGACGTCTCCGGGACCGGATTTCTTCGACCAGCTACCTGAACCACTGCTCAGAACAGCATTCAATTGAAATGTCATGCCACATGCATCACCACCCTTGCCGGGATTTGCAGTAGGTTGAAGCTTAAAAGCGATGATAATGGATGTATCATCCGTACATATTCCGTTTTCTTCGGTCCATTTAAAAACATAGGCCCCAAAAAGATTCACATTTACCTCCGGATCGGCTTGAAATGCATTTGGCTCAAATTCAGAAGTCCCGGCACCCAGGACCATCTCCCAGTGCCCAGTCCCAACAGAGGGGATTGCATCCAACTGCACATTCAGATCACACACCTCACCAATGTCATTGACCCTTGCCTTCGGTTGTTCGAGAAAAAGAACATCCACATTATCTTGATCCGAACAAAGCCCATTGAACTCAGTCCAGGTAAAACGGTAATTCCCGGCCTCACTTACAGTCACAGTGGCGTCTGGCGCATCATTTGATGGATCAAATTGAACATCACCGGGGCCGCTCGCTTTTGACCAGTTTCCGGTACTTCCAATAACACTGTAAGAAGCATTCAATTGATATTGCTTACCACAGGATGTTCCACCGTCACCTGCTTTTGCATTTGGATTCTGACTAAAAATAACCGTGATCGTAGAATCTGCCAAACATGGGCCATCAATCTCCATCCAGTTAAATTTATAGACCCCGTAATTATTCACCGTCACGGTTGCATGTTCGTCTGCCTGATCTGTAAAAACAGCATTCCCCGATCCTGACTCCTTTGTCCAGAACCCAAGATCGGATGGTGTATTCGCATTAAAGGTAAAGCTAAGTCCACAAACCTCACCTCCTGTTCCAGGATTAAAATAAGGTGGAATACAGTCTGCTTTTAACCTGACAACAACTGTGTCATTGGACTGTTCCTGCAGATAAAGTGGATTGATGGAAATATCAGGATATGTATCATTGACTCTTTGGAGGACTTCTCGTTTTGAGACTGAGGCTTTAGTGCTATCGGGCAACAAAACATCACCCCTGGTACGAGCTGAGAGCTCACCCATGCCTGAACACAAAAGAATAAGAATAAAAAATTTACCACACAAACAAGTCTTCAACAGGGGTCTGATGAAAGAAATGACTGGTTTCAAAAAAGCACCAAGCCCAATCATAGTATTATTGCTTCACTTTACCTAGAAATTTAATTTTTTTTAAACAAATGCAAGATAACACAAATCTTAAAGAAATAAGCGCTGCGTCCCGATTCTTAACACTAATATTATTGATTTTCCTCTGTTTAAGATTAAATCGTTGGTCTCCACATGGAAAAAAATAAGTAGTTTTAAAGCCCAAAATCATCCTTATGCGAAATTATAAATGCAAATCCTGTGGCTGGACAGGCACTGAAGAAGAACTTGAATATGATGATGTTGAATCATGCATGGGCAACGATAAAATTGAAATGTGCCCACAATGTGGAAGTTTAAACGTTGTGATTTCCTACACAAAAGACAAATAATTAAAACCATTGACTATGCAACTCACGGAAGAGTTTTCAAATCTTGTGATTTTACCGGAACACCTCACACCCATTGAACAAGAGACATTCAATGGACTGGAACCAAAATTAAAACATCTGAAACACATTACAACCATTGTTTTCATGCTGATTATAGCAGGGGCCCTATTGGCATTAAAACTATTCGGAGACGAAGAGATGCCAACACTGATATTCATCATCATTCCAGCTTTATTTATTTTTGTTTTTTCTTTGCGAACGCTTTTAATTTTCATGGGCTTTCCAAAAAAAGGTTACTTATTGCGAGAGCATGATATCTCCTACCGGAAAGGCTTACTAATTTACAAACTAACAACAGTTCCATTCAACCGTGTTCAGCATGTGGAAGTCAGTCAGAGTTTTATTGAAAAGCTTTTTCAGCTTGCCAGTGTAAAGATATTCACTGCAGGCGGGAGCGTCAGCGATGTTTCCATTCCGGGTTTACGCCCTGAAAAAGCGCATGAAATAGAAGGATTTCTTTTAAAGAAAATCAGCAAACATGAATAAACCTGATTTATCCAAACCAACACGTCAGGAACTGCGTGGCTTACTGGTGATATTTGCCTTTGAAGCACAAAAGATGGTGCGTGCCTTCTGGCCCATCCTGATTCTTATTTTTGTCCAAAAAAACAACTTGCCTCCCGGTATAACGGCACCACTGGTCCTTGGCTTTGCTGCAGCATTACTCGTTCTTCATACGATTCTGTTTTATTTAAACTTCTATTTTTACATAGAAGGGGACCAGTTCGTGTTGAAAAAAGGTTATTTGAAAAAAAAGGTACTATCAATTCCATTGGAACGAATTCAATCGGTGAACACAAAACAGAACCTGCTGCAACAAATCTTAAATGTTTATACCCTGGAAGCAGATTCTGCCGGCTCCGTTGGCCATGAACTGCGCATTTATTCGCTCAATGGGCGATATGCAAAAGAGTTAACAGCTTATCTGCAAAACTTTAAAATCACCATCGTTGATGACACAGCAGAACCAGACTCCAGCGCACCTGTTGCAGAAAAAACAATCCTTCAGCTTAGCCCCCTTGAGCTGCTAAAAATTGGAATCAGCCAAAACCACATTCGCACTGGATTGATTATTGTTGCATTTGGGTCGCAGATATTTAGTCAGATCAAGGACATATTTCAGGAGGAGGCTGATCAATATTCAGATTCTGCTGCCAATTACCTGTCTAATTCAGGCTTCCTGATTATCACAACATTAATCATCTTATTCCTGATTCTGTCAATTGCAGCATCCCTTGTTCTTACGGTTATAAAGTATTATGATTTTAAACTCGTGAAAACAAATGAGACATATCGCATCACATCCGGACTGCTTAACAAGCGCAATGTGCTTATCCCATTTTCAAAGGTTCAACAATTGAACTGGGAAACAGGCCCCTTAAAAAGAATTTTCGGCATTTACCGCATCAGCTTTAAGCAAGCCGTAAGCAAACAGTCAAGAAAAGTTCAACTGGCAGATGCCCCCGGGTGTCTTGCCAAACATCTCCAGGATGCAAGAAACGAGATCTTTGAACAGGATTTACCTGATGAATCAGAAAAGATATATGCGCACCCCAGATATTTTAACCTGCTTTGGTTTCAACAGGGATGGCTTCCGGCAATTCTACCCCTTCCTCTATACATTGAAGAACCGCTTTGGCTAATTGCGGGCGCCGCCTGGTTAGTATTCTCCGCCATTTATGCCCTCCTTGCTGTAAGAAAACGTTACTTTCAGTTTAACAAGACACAGATTCTAGTTCATAAAGGGGCAATTGGTGACTTTTGGCAACAAGCACAATCGTTTAAAACACAAACAGTGGATTTCAGGCAATCCTATTTCCAAAAGAGACGAAAACTGGCAACACTCCGCATCAACAATGCTTCAGGTCATATTTCAATCCCTTACATCCGGGAGGACATGGCAAAACGCCTGATGAACTATCTCATATTTCACGTGGAACTGTCAGAACGGAAATGGATGTAATGACCAGGGCGCGCTATCATAAAGAACACAGATCATCTCTGAAACATTGCTGACGATTCCCGGGGTTGCAAACAGACAAGGATTAAAGTATGAGTAAAAGAGAATTAAAAACATATCTGACATCACTAAAAAAATCGGAACTGGAAGCTCAGATCGCAGACCTGTATTCACGGTTTAGGGACGTGAAGGAATACTATGATTTTGCCTTT
>JBFHER010000289.1:0-5046 GCA_041584055.1 Bacteroidales bacterium | reverse complement strand
TGTTTCAACAGGATCGAGCATCTCGTTTAGCCTGGCCTCAAACATCTTTATGGTTTTTCCATAGGATGGATCAAGGGCGAGGTCATTCAATTCTTTTGGATCGTCCTCCATGTCGAATAAGCTGGGCCTTTCGCGCTCATAGTAAATATATTTGTACTTTTTATTTACAAGCATGTACCAGGCTCCCTGGAATCCTGTCCCATGCCACTCGGAGAATACAGTGCGATCTGTAGCCTCCTCTTTTCCCTGCAAAACCGGCAACAGGTTTTTCCCCGGCATATCAGAATTGTGATGATCAATGCCTGCCATGTCCAGAATTGTGGGATACAAATCAACAAGGGCAACAGGCATTTCCACTTTCTTTCCGGCTGTCACTTTCGGACCACAAACAACCAACGGAACAGCCACAGAACCTTCCATGGGTGTGTGTTTGTTTCCTATCATCCCATGTTCGCCCAGATTGTCGCCATGGTCTGAGGTAAAGATAATGTAAGTATTCTCATACATTCCACTTTTTTTAAGTTCGTTTATGAGCTCACCAATCATATCATCAACACAAGTTACCATTCCGTAATATGCCCGAAGCGCATTTTTAAGACTCTCCTGGTCAGGTGCAACATCAAGTCCGTCCCATTTTTGAAAATGCTGCAAGGCAGGGTGCATATCTTTGTTCGGGAACCGGGCATCATACGGCATTGGAATATCCACGTCGGCATACATATCAAAGTATTTTTGTGGCAGCGTAAAAGGCCAGTGGGGCATCAGATAACCCACATGAAGCATCCATGGCTTCCCATCCTCTTTTCGTTCCTCTAAAAATCTCAGTGCCCAGTCCGTTGTCGGGCGATCTTTTCCATACTGTCCATTCCCACCCGCTTCATACTTTTTCGTTTTATAATCTTCAATTTTGAATGTTTTAACAGCAAGGTGCCCTTTTGCATTGCGAGGGATTTCTGGCAGGAATCGCACATCTGCCCCTTCAACTTTTCTTACAGGCCGTTTTGCCGAATGCCACTCTTCTGTAAAACCTAGTTTTCCATACAAGCCGGGCGAATCCATTTTACCAAAGTGAGCTGAGTAATATCCGCTGTTGGTAAGCCTGATAGCCCAGGTAAGCTCGTCCTCCGGCCATGCCTTTCCGTTATACCAGTTTTCCAGCTGATATACGTGCTTCCCAAACATGTATGCAGCTCGACTAGGGCCACATACAGGAGATGAAACATAGCATCGTGTGAAGTGCATCCCAGCCTCTGCCAATGCATCAAGATTTGGTGTTTTAACGACCGAATTCCCTCTAAAACCGGAAATTGCAGGGTGCTGCTGATCGGTACAAATGACCAGGATATTAGGTTTATCCTGAGCACTTATTTTCAAAAGATGACAGCAAAATAAAAGAAGTATAAGAACTTTTAAATGCCGTAACACTGGCTTATTTTTTAGTTTCATATGATTATTTATTACTTTATTCTTTATGCTGTATGTTTTTAAAAGGAGGCACTCTTTGGTCACTGACCATTCGCTTCATTCCTCAAGGTTCAACTGTAACCCAGAAATGCTAGTATTTTAAACCTCTTTTGCATCCTTCGATATATTCTGAGAGCAAGCCATCAGAACTAAAATACAACCCAGGCTTAGAATTGATTAGTACATTCTGCATGCTTCTATCGCTTCGATTGCTTGTCCATTTCGGTTAATTTGAAAATGGCACTCTCAAGTGGTCGACGCAGGTCAACCATGATACCACGATTCAAAAGCACCTCTCCTGATACCAATTGATCGTCGAAGCTAATGTGTGCCTTCTGGTCTGCCTTGTTAATTTCTTTCACACGATAGACAGCCTCAGGATTTAGTCCCTTCATTTTCACAAAGTTCCTTTCGTAACGGCGATGATGACCATGACTGTAAACCATAAGCAAGGCTTCATCTTTGTTTTCCGTGACGTAATTGATGGCTGCATAACCGTCATCGTCGTAAGGAGAAAGCAAGCGATAAAGATCGCCAAATTGAACGATGGGGCGTATCTCTTTATAAAGTGCAATGGCATCTTTTGCAAAAGCTACCTCCTTTTCCTCAAGGTCGTCAGGTCGTAATTCCAGGCCCAAACGGCCTCCCATGGCCATATCAAACCTAAATTTAAGGGACGTTTCCCTTTTTGTCTGGTGGTTTGGAGACTTGGTTACATGGGCCGCCATGGCAATTGGCGGGTAAAAATGGTTTGTTCCCCACTGGATAAATAAGCGTTGAAATGGATCTGTATCATCACTGGCCCAAAACTCATGGGTGTATTTCATGGATCCAAAGTCAACACGTCCTCCACCCGAAGCACAGGCCTGAAAGATGGTCGATGGATATTTTTCCTCCAGTCGTTTTAAGACTTTTTCCAGTCCTTTGGTATAATCGATAAAAAAGTGCGATTGCTGTGCCAGATAAGTTGACCCAAAGTTCTGCACATGCCTGTTGGCATCCCATTTTACATAAGCAATTCGTGGATGAGAACTTAATATATTATCTACTGCCTGGAATACAAATTCCTGAACTTCCGGATTGGATAAGTCAAGTAATAGCTGATTTCGTTCCAGAAGTTCTTTGCGATCATTCATTCGCTGAACAATCCAGTTGGGATGATTCTCTGCCAATTCGCTTTTGGGATTTACCATTTCAGGCTCAACCCATATTCCAAATTGCATGCCCTTCGATGCTGCATGGTCAATTAGGTCGTCAATTCCTTCAGGAAGTTTCTCTTTGTTTACCTGCCAGTCGCCCAGGCCAGCCGATGCATTGTTTCGAGGGTATTTATTGCCAAACCATCCATCATCCAGCACAAATATTTCAACACCCATTTCTGCTGCACCATCCATCATCGACTTAAGTCTGTCGGCATCAAAGGAAAAGTATGCTCCTTCCCAACTGTTTAATACTATCAACCTTTCCTGATCACCAGCTCGGAGATTATATTTTCGTGCCCAGCGATGCAGGTTGATCGATGCCCTGTTTTTTCCTTCGTTACTGTAGGTTAGAATCATTCCCGGCGTTTCAAATTTATCACCGGACTTAATTGTGTAATCGGAAGCAAAGGGATTTATCCCCGCAATCATCTGGCAACGTTCCTGATCATCTATCTGAAATGCCAGGCGAAAATTACCTGTCCAGGCCAGTGCTCCTGCAATTACTTCACCACTGTGTTCCTTCGCTGTGCCGTTTAGCGAAAGCATGAAAGCAGGGTTTTCGTACTCTGTAGTCCGGACTCCCCTTTTGGTTTCAATTGTTTTTACGCCATTGGTCAAACGCTCTTCTATGAGCATCATCTCTTTTTGATGACTTCCGTAAAAGTGAGTCAGGAAATATTCGGGTGCTTTAAAACCTATTGCAGATGATGCAAACTGCGAAAGGCTTACCTCTTTATTTTCCGTGTGGTAGATGCTTGTCCATTGTTCAATGACGTTTTCCCTGATGTAAGCATTGAAGTGCAGGTCAACAAAGAACTCCTTTTTTTGATCTTTTAAATGAATGACTGTTGATTGTACATTGTCTTTGGTTTTTTGTTCATGCGACACATAATACAGATCAGTAGCCATGGTCCCATCGTCATGTGTAGCCATTAACGCTACTTCATCGGAGCTTCCATTCCCAAAACTGGGATAGGCTTCATTAAACAACACCTTCATTTTATCCAGTCCCTGCGTATTTTGGATTTTCTCGCCGTAATGTGATTGATACAGTTTTTTGTCCTTAGAAATCTGAAATATCAGCGAATTCTGTTCAGAATGAATGTGGATCAATTGAGCGGAAAGTTTTCCTTCAACACATACAGTTGCAAATATTAATATGACGTAGATAATTTTTTTCATTGTATTTTTTATTCTGACAAGGTATCATTTGGATTGGGAGCTGGCAATATTTCTGTACCAGGCATCTAAAAAAGCTTTTAACCGTCATCCTTGGCTATATTTCCAGCTGCCATATTCATTTCTCCGTTAAAGATCATCATTTATTTTAAAAAGTAAAAGTGTATTATTTATTATGTTTTTAACCACTTTACAAATAACATTGTGACTGAGCTTAAATCGTTGACAGTAAAAGTTTTCTGCGCCGCCTGACTCCTTGCGGTGATCGGCATAAAGAATAATCCAATTCCAAACAATCTCTTTAAGACAATCATTGCTTGTTATTTTAAGGATCCTTTATCCTTTTAATCCACTTTCCATTTGCAAAAGTCACTGCAATACAATCATCCTTTTAGTCGGTGGTTATTTTGCTTCCCCACCAGTCTTTGTTTGGAGAAAAATCTCTTGATAAAACGTTCAAGCGATCTTTTTCGAGTGCTGGCATTTTTTTACTTTCAAGATTATCTAAATATTGTTTTTGAGCCGTTTCGTTATACTCAGGATCAAATTGTGGAAATTTTGCACCCACTTCATTCAGGTATTCAAATAGTTCCTTGCCCATTCTTTCAACTTTTTCAGGATACTTTCCTGCAAGATCGGTTGTCTCACCAATGTCTTCAGCCAGATTATATAACACTTTCGTGTCATCTTCATAATAGTGAATTAATTTCCAGTCGCCCCGTCTGATCATTGACGAAGGTTCTCCGCCCTGATTTCCGTAGTGCGGAAAATGCCAAATCAATGGCCGTTCAGCAAGTGATTTGCCTTTTAACAGTGGAACCAGACTGATGCCATCGTTGTGCTCTCCCGGTCGCAGTTCGGCGCCAGCCAATTCTAACAAAGTAGGATAAAAATCAGTTCCCGTTACAGGGTAATCGATTTTTTCACCGGCCTTTGATAATCCAGGGACTTTTAAAAAATAGGGTTCTCTGATGCCTCCTTCAAACTGATATCCTTTTCCTGCTCGCAGCGGCAAATTACTGGTTGAAAAGTTATCGCCGGCAGCAACACCTCCATTATCGCCGGTAAATACTACAATGGTATTCTCAGCCAGGCCTAATTCATCAAGGATATTTAAAACTTCACCAACGGCATCATCCATTTGTTCCACCAATCCTGCATAAATTGGATTGTCCTGCACCTTACGAATGGGCATGTATTT
>JBFHER010000288.1:0-5107 GCA_041584055.1 Bacteroidales bacterium | reverse complement strand
AGGACTGTTGGCTTTATGGGGAATGGTAGCATGGAAAGGTCGTCAGATCAATGAGCACTCTTAAACGTATGCTGTTCCACCAAGGAAAACAAAGTCTTAGAGGCGCTTTGGTTTTCTTAGTGGTACTTAGTGGAATAACTTTCTTACTCTCAAAAAGACTGTGACACAAAGGACAACAAAGGAATCACGAAGAACAGCGAAGTCTTTGGGGCGCTTTGTTTTTCTTAGTGGTACTTTGTGGAATAACTTTTTTAATCTCTGAAATACTATAACACAAAGAACAACAAAGGAATCACGAAGGACAACGAAGTCTTTGGGGCGCTTTGTTTTTCTTAGTGGTACTTAGTGGAATAACTTTTTTAATCTCTGAAATACTGTGACACAAAGGACAACAAAGGAAACACGAAGGACAACGAAGTCTTTGAGGCGCTTTGTTTTTCTTAGTGGTACTTTGTGGAATTACTTTTTTAATCTCTGAAATACTATAACACAAAGGACAACGAAGTCTTAGAGGTGCTTTGGTTTTCTTGGTGGCACTTTGTGGAATAACTCTTTTAATCACCAAAAAACTGTGACACAAAGGACAACAAAGGAATCACGAAGGACAACGAAGTCTTAGAGGTGCTTTGGTTTTCTTGGTGGCACTTTGTGGAATAACTTTCTTACTCTCAAAAATACTGTGACACAAAGAACAACAAAGGAATCACGAAGGACAACAAAGTCTATAATTAGGTTATTGCGGGAGCCTATTCTCAAAAAGGATCAATGTGAACGGTGGCTTCCATTTTAAGATGTGCTTTAACAGCGGTTTCTATTTTGGTAGATAAGACATGGCATGTATCCAAAGGCGTATTTCCTTTTAATTTAATATGGAAGGTTAATTCTGAATGTGGGCCATAATTGTGTTGATGAATATGATGCAGTGACTGATGAGAACCCAGCACATCAGTACAAATCTGCCTTAACTTAACAACAACATCTTCGTCCGGTTCCGTTCCAAGCAAGCGATCCGAACCATCGACAATTACTTTATATGCTGCAAAGAACAACATCAAAGCTATAATGATACTTAAAACGCCATCAATCCACCAAAAAAAACGCCCAAGAAAAATTCCGAACAGTACCACCACAGAAGAAAGCGCATCGCTTCGGTGGTGCCAGGCATCTGCTTTAACACTGCTCATACCTGACTTTCGATAGGCAAACAGTGCATATTGGGCCAGTCCTTCCTTCGCAAGAATTGAAACAATCGTCACAACAATTGCAATTGTTCCAAAAGTTGCCTGTTCCTTTTCTACCAATCGGTCAACTCCTTCCAGCAGAAATTCGTATCCAATAAATGCAAGAAACGCCCCCACCAATAATGCTGCAATCAATTCTGCACGGCCATGGCCAAACGGATGTCGATCATCAGCAGGTTTTCGGGATAACCAGCTACCCCATATCACCACAAACGAACTGATAGAATCTGACAAGGTATGCCATGCATCAGCAATCAAAGCCGCAGAAAAAGACACCTTTCCTGCCCATAGCTTAACCACAAACAACAGGGTATTTACAATGATGGAAATAATTCCTTCCTTATACGCGTATGAATGTTTATCCAACATATTTGATCGCCCGTAGCCTGAAATTTGAAATAAACATCAAGTAAGCAATTTTAAAAACAAAAACAAAATCTAAGTAAAATAGTTTAAGCTAAATGGAGGACCGCATGTTCAATAAGAATTTTTGTGCCAATGCCTATGAGTATGATTCCTCCAATTATCTCCACTCTTAATTTTCTGGATGTCCCAAAACCAGCGCCCAGATAAACGCCTATGACGGAAAACAGAAAGGCCACCCCTCCAATGATTGAGGCTGATTGTGCCACAGAATCAACCAGAAATGCAAAACTCAGTCCCACAGCCAATGCATCAATACTTGTAGCCAACGCCAAAAGTGACAATACGGCAATCTTTGTTGGACAGAAGCACCGTTCCGATTCATGCTTTAATCCTTCAACAATCATCTTGCCCCCGAGAAGCACTAAAACCCCGAAAGCAATCCAGTGATCCCAGCTTTCAATATACCCCTTAAATGAGGAACCAAGCAAAAAACCAATGCCTGTCATCAGGGCTTGAAATCCACCCATAAAAAACCCGATGAGAAGACTCTCCCGGAACTTTACATCTTTGAGGATCACTCCGCTTGCAATGGAAACGGCAAAACTATCCATTGCCAAACCTATTGATATGATTATAATTGTTACTAAATCCATTCAAAAAAACTAAGCCTTTATGGCTTCAAACCCCTCTCCATATGCACCCATCACAGAGCCCTGACTAATAAACGCTGTTGGATCGATGCTCTTAACCATACGGAAAATATCTCTGGCTTCATTCTTTCGTGCAACCACCAATACAATCTTTACAGGCTTCTGAGAATACCAACCAAGGCCTTCGATGACAGTCACTCCTCTGTGCAAATCCTTGTTAATACCATCTGCAATTTCAGCGTATTTGCTCGAAAAAATATGAAACTGTATCGACTGCTTCATCCCGTTTAGTATCAAATCAATGGTATATGAAGCCACAGCCATGGCAGTCAGACCATAAACGATTTTCTCAAGACTACCAAACACAAAGTACGTGGATCCAATGATAATTACATCACACATCAACATAATGCGTCCCGGACCAATATTTCGATACTTGTTAACAACCGAAGCGATAATATCCGTACCTCCGGTACTTCCCCCACCGTTAAAAACCAATCCTGTTCCTATTCCTGACATCATACCGCCAATGACACAAGCCATAAAAGGCTCCTTCACAACCGGCTCTGTTATCATCGGCTGAAACACGGCAAAAAACAAGGACAATATGCCAACGCCAAAAACTGTTTTTATCCCGTATTTAAAACCCAGTATCCGCAAAGCTATCAATAAAAGGAATGCATTAATAATTGCATAAGAACCCGCTACTGGAAACCCGGAAACAAAAAAAATGACGGCAGCCAATCCAGATATTCCGCCACCTGTTATTTCCGAAGGAATAAGGAACGCGGTCCATCCCATAGAAAAGATAAACAGTCCTAAGGTAATCACCACATATGATCTTAAACTCTCAATGATTTTTTTTTGCATTTGATCTGTTTGTATACCGGTTAAAATAGCCGCAAATGAACTGATTTTTCACCACTTAACAATATAAAAAAACATGATTTTACACCACGTTTTGGTGGTTTATTTCTTTATGCTGTCAAAGCCGGGCCCATACAAGCCTGCTGCCTCCGACTGCGTCACATAGGCTTTGCTATCCACTTCCTTAATAATCCTTAGAATTGACCCAACCTCATACTTCCGCACCATGACCATCATCACCTGTTGTTCGCGATTGCTGTGCCAGCCTGTTCCCTGCCATACAGTAATACCACGACCAACTTCTTCACTTATTTTGTCAGCAATTTCCTCGTACCGTGAGGAGAGGATAAAAAGATTGAATGATTGTCTGTTACCGGATAAGATAATGTCACTTGCATAAGATGTTATTGACATGGTTACCAAACCATATACAATCACCTCTATGCTCTGAAAAATAAACCAACTGGAGCCGATCACTAAAACATCGATGGCCATCATCACTTTCCCGGGAGAATGATTATGATGCTTGTTGATCATCATCGCTACGATGGTAACGCCTCCCGAGCTTCCTCCCTGGGCAAAAATAATTCCTAAACCAATACCACTCATAGCCCCTCCCACAACCGCGGCCATAAACTGTTCCTTAACAAAAGGTTCTGAGATGTAGGTTTGCAGGACCCAAAAGAACAGTGATAATACAGAAACACCGTAAAATGTTTTCAAAGCGAATCTTGTGCCCATAACGCGCCAGGCAGCAAGAATCAACACCAAATTTACAAGAAAAACAGGGGCTGCCACTTTTATTCCCGTTGCAAAATAAAGCAGGGTTGCAATCCCATTAACGCCTCCACCTGTGATTTTACTGGGAATAATAAACGCCGACCATCCCAAAGCAGAAAGAAATAAACCGAATGTGATGATCGCATATTCCTTTAGAAAACGAAATTGTTTATTCTTTTGCATGCATG
Source organism: Bacteroidales bacterium (assembly GCA_041584055.1). Classification (GTDB taxonomy): domain Bacteria; phylum Bacteroidota; class Bacteroidia; order Bacteroidales; family UBA5342; genus JBFHER01. The sequence continues at coordinate 1,015 of JBFHER010000288.1, read as the reverse complement.
ATTTATTTGCTGCAAAGATAACAATTCTGAAATAAGCTTAGTTTGGATGTTCCCGACTTTGGGTTATAAAAAAGGGCTATCCAAAAAACAGATTCAATGCAAAGCATGATACCTTTTTCCTGGACAACCCTTTTATAAATTCTAACAAGTAGATTAAGCCGCTCTTTTTACAATCTTAAAAGTTTTGATTTCGGCATTCCCATCAATTACGCGCACCAGATAAATAGCCGGCTCCAGAGAATTCATTTCGATACACTTCTGGGATCCGCCTATCTTTTCTTCCTTGAGAAGCTGACCTTCAGTATCAAACAATTGATAGCTTATTGTTGTAAATGCGTCTTTTGATACATTCAAATTAAGATTTCCTGACGTTGGGTTTGGACTAGCTGAGACTGTCAACTTAATGCAATCAGCAGAAGGAATACCTCCAACCACATATACTTTAACAGTTTGCTGCGATTCAACAGTACTCGAAACCTCAGAGGCAGCCTGATCTGCATAAGCAATTTGCCCATCTGTCTCATCCATTGACTGTTGCACACTTTTACCCGCTTCCACAGGGAAATCTGTGTTATTTTGTGCGTTTAAACTCATCATTCCTACGGAAAGAAAAAACATTATCGCCACCTGATTTAGTAAGTTTTTTTTCATCTCATTTTAATTTAAGCTGGTTCGAATACCAATTTTAAGTGCTGTTCCTTGTGAAATTTAATTTTGAGTGCCTTACCGACTGACTTCTCTTATTAAATTCGCATTGTAAATGTATGTTAAATTTACATACAATCCAAATTTATGAACATTTTTTTAACTTACTATTAATATTAAATAAATTCGAAAGCATTTATTATGGCATCCATTCTAAAAAATGAAAAAGGAAACACAAAAAAAGAGGCTCTCGCCCCTTTTCCCTATTACCAGATGTTTACTTATCTCACAACAATATTTACGATCTTTTTTGGAACCACGATGATTTTTACTATTTGCACTCCTTCTAGCCAACGTTGCGATTTTTCGT
>JBFHER010000287.1:0-5156 GCA_041584055.1 Bacteroidales bacterium | reverse complement strand
CGAGCGGAGGCAAAAGCAAGCAGCCTAAAACACGATCCTCATTGACCTCACTATTTTACAACTTTTACGCGCTGCCCGGGAATTCTTACCTGAATGTCGTCATCATACATTGCCCCGCATTGCACTGCAGGCAGATAATATTCCCCTTCGTAGGCTGCATTGAGATGGATCACAAACGTTTTAGATTTCCCCTTCAATAAATCAAAGAAAGTATCCACGCGGTCGTCACGGATGTCCTGATAGTTGGGAATACTACTCTCAACAGCACCTCCTGTTTCAAAAAGACGGGAATTAATAATTTCCCAGCCTGAAGGAAACATGCTTGTTAAGGCAAGTTCTTTATATGAATCAAGCAAACCAGGATGAATTATATTGATGACCGCCATAAAATCAGTCCCCTGCTGTAATTCACTGATATTTATACGCTTATTGGCAACATCCCTGTACTCGACACTCATTTTAAGATTCTTTTCGATGGCATCACCATTATCAAGCAAAGGAACACCGCTTAAAGCTAAGGTAAAGTACAGCGGAGATTTGGAATTGTTTTCAATGGTCAACGTTTTACCATCCAGTGAGGTAACGTCCAACTTAAAATGGTTAATTAATTCTGTACACATCACTGCTTTTTGTTTCCCCTCTGCAATTTGATAGCTGAACTTAAATTCACCCACCGATTTTTTAAATAATTCAGCTGCTTTTGCCATCACCCGCAATGAAAATGCAGTTGTTTGTGTACTCATATAGCTGTCACTGCTCAGTTTCTGAGCCATCCTTTGTATCATTGGCATGGCTTCATCGTACATTTTTAAAGCCAACAAAGTTTCCAGCACAATTGCCTGATCGCGGTCGGAAGATCCATAGGTATAAGACCATTCTTTGTAAGGGGCGATTGACCGTTGCAGATTATTAATGATGCTTTTTGCTGCAGCCTCATTGCCTGAAACCACGTAGGCCAGAGCCAACATGTATTTCCCTGAAAGAGAGAGCTTTCCGGATTCTTTCAAACGGTTCATGGCTCCCAGGTCAGCTTCATTAGCAAGTGCAAGGGTAAACAAGCGATAGGCCTGTATTAAATCCGAACGTCGCAGATCTTCATTTTCACTCCAGCGATTTGCCGCTTTCTTTTGCGAGTTTAACCAATTCATTTTAAGTCCGTAGGGCAGTTGATATCCATGTTTCTCTGCTTCAATCATAAAATGCCCGGCATAAATAGTTCCCCAATCGCTGATATAATTCTGCCCCGGCCAATAGGAGAAGGAACCACTGCTCAGCTGAAACGACAACAAACGTTTCAAGGCTGCCTCCACATTTTCTTTGGTTGTGGCTTTTAACGCTTCACCTCTTTCCACAAAACCATCCAGATACAATTGAGGGAATGCACTTGATACGGTCTGTTCGATGCAGCCATACGGGTACCTTAGCAAATAATGTAACCTTTGATCCAGGTTAAATGAAGGCATTCCTGAAACCTCCATCACCGCTTTATTTGTTCCTTTAATGCCGAATAAGGAGACAGGGATTGACCATGATTCATTTGGATTGATAATTGCTCCCTGGGACGTTGTTTTTTCAGGATTGGGTGGCCGCACATCAAGTTCGATCTCATAAGTGGCCTTGTGAGCACCGCTCTTGGCTGTAAGTTCAACCTTCCCTACCCCTAAAAGGTCTGTCACCACCATATCAAATTTGATATCCTGCTCTCCTACTTTATCAAAGGTTATTTTTTGGGTCGTACCAGATGGAAGTTCAAAAAACTTATTTGCCGTCACTTCCACGGTCACTTCTTTTATATTCTCTTCCATGGCAAACAAGGTCACCGGCAGTTTCACCTTTTCCTGTGGGCTCAGCACTCTTGGCAATGTAGCAAGCAGCATAAGCGGACTTCTCACGGGAGTGACCTTTTCGGTATTTCCATAAGCATTTGTTTCCATATTGGAGGCGACCACCATTGTTTTTACCGAACCAACATAACGGGGCATCGTAAAACTTAATTTCTTTTTCTCCTTACTACCAATGCTGTAAGGCCCAAAAAAGGTGACTACGGGTTTAAACCTTTTTGCTTTCTTACTGGATTCATCCAACAGGTTTTCATCACCTCCAATGGCAAATTCCTGTTCAATTCTCACCCCAAATGCGCCAAACACATCATCAAACATATCCCATGTCTTAACACTTAATGCTTCTCTGGCATAGAAGTTCTTCCAGGGATCGGGTGTTTTAAAACGAGTCAAATCAAGCAATCCTTCATCCACCACAGCGAGGGTAAAGGTCATTGGTTTACCATCTTTTTCACCCACCTCGATGCTTACCTTTTTTTCCGGTTCAAGCACATCGGGCATTGACACATAGGGATGAATGATTGTTGCAGGATCATGCACCATGAGCGGAATCACACCGTACATGCGAATAGGCAGGTCGTTCAAACCTTGTGCATGGGGTTGTAAAAGAGAGATGCTAACATAAACGTTGGGTGCCATTTCTTTTGTAAGATCAAAATTCACCTTTGTCTGATCTTTGCCCGTTGGCACCCATTTTTGCTGTAAAACTGACGAACCACTTTCGATGCTAAGCAATGCACGTCCACCCGCACTGCTGGGGAATGATATCTCCGCCGTTTCACCCACCTCGTAACTGGTTTTATCAGCGCTAAACACCAGCATGGAAGCGCCGCCCGGATTATCCTTTTGCGCCCTTCCGGCCCATCCCGGCCAGTCGATGTAAACAATTTTTCCGGCACTATGTCCATTGGGGGAAATAATTTTAATCAAATAGCGTCCCCACTCCGGGTATTTTATCTCAAAGCTAAAATTACCATGTCCCTCATTGGTATCAAACGACTTTTTAACGACAGGAATCACACTGTTTCTTCCAATATAAGACGCAAGGTTATCACTTCCGGATGACCACCACCAGCGCCACTGCACTTTATAAACCTCTGCTTTTAAGTCCTTCACGGAAATTGGCTCACCTTCTGCATCCACAGTCACAACATCAATTTGATGTTGTTTATCCGTCAGAAGCATTCCTCTTACCTTGTCACCTTTCGGAACCTTAAGACCCACATACTGGTCGTAGGCCAGGCAAGGGATAGAAAACTGATCCACACTAAAATCACCGCCTTCTTCAAACACTTTGGTAAGGAATGTTGCTTTCATCATTCCGGGTGCTTTTTGATTTGTTTTAAATTCAGAGTTGATGCTTGCTTTTCCCTGCTCATTGATCCGTTCTTCAAAAACAGTTTTGTCCTCCTTGTAAAAATCGACGGATGGATCATCAAACTCAAAATCTCCATATTTATTGAACTGTGTCTTTGTTTTCTGAACCGTCATATCCACCTTTGCCTTGAGGTTGCCGGCTATGGCGCCATGCAGCCACTTCACCTCCAGTTGTCCTTTGATCGGCTCAGCCAACTTCAATCGTTCTGTGCCAAAATCCATATTTATTTTCAAACGATTGGGCTTAACAGTCTCGATGCGAAGTGTTTTTGTAAATACAACACTACCGAGTCTTACCCTGGCAGTCCAATTACCTGTTGGAGCATCATCTTCTGTTTTCGTTGGAAATGAATAAAAATTATTAACGCCACTGGTCTTGATTTTCCGCTCAGTCAACTTGCCGTTTGGATCGATCAGTTCAAATATAACAGGATGATTATCTGGCACATTGTTTAACTTATCTTCCAAAATAAAGGTTGTATAAATTGAATCGCCGGGACGCCACACGCCCCGTTCACCATAAATCATCCCCTTCACGCCTTTTTGTGCAATAGAACCGCCCACATCGAACTTACTCAGAGAAAGAGAGCTGCCATCACTCAATTTAAGATACCCCCGTTGATTTCCTGATTTCGCGATCAATAAAAACGGTCTGGATTCTATTTCAAGTGTAACAAATCCTTGATCGTCTGTTTTTCCACTTGTTACCAGTTGCTGAGCATAGTTGTAAAGCTCAATTGTCACCCCGGCAAGTGCTTCGGTTGTTTTAATATTTGTAACAGCCACCTTTAATGCATTGTCCTTGCCTTCTTTTGCAATGATTCCAATGTTAGATGACAAAATATTTCTGGCAACGCTCTTATTGCGATAGTACGCATCACTGCAAGGGTCTTCTCTTTCCCGCCAGTTGTAGTAGCTATAACCGCCATAGTAATTCCAGTCGTCCCAATTTGTTATCTCAGCCTGTTCCGTTTCGTTCCAATCTTCTTCCTCCACTTCAGTCTCCACTGCATTTGGACAAGGATAAAGTGAATAACTGCGTTTAAAATCCAGCTCAATCCGGTAAATGGCACCTGGATCTGCTTTGATAAGGTCTGACAGATTCAACGAAAAAGAATTCCACTTTCCATAATCCAGTATTTTTTCTGAACTTAATTCTATCTTCTTCTTTTTAATCAATTTACCTACGCGCTTTAGCTGGTAATCACCATCAGCATCATTCACCTGCAAAAACTGGGGAATATTATCCTCAAATATTTTTATCACCCTGACATCGATTGCATTCAGATTGATTGCCTGAAACGGAAGAATTAAGCCATCCGCATCGGGCAGAATTGTGCCTTTCCCGAGAAGACGTACATTGGGTTTCATCACCTGAAAAGTTATCTGACGTATCACATTTGCCGGCATCTTGTGCCCCTCGGCATCACGCACTGAACGATGAATACTGATTTGTTTTTCACCTGAAAGCCGCACCTGAGGGAACACCTTTACTGTATTTCCATCAATGAAGTACTTTAAATCTTTAGTTTTATCTATGCTGATTAAACCGGCAAGGTTCTGGCCTGCAGCGAGCAATTCCGAAAAGGCAATCTGTACATATTGTTCGGGCAAATGAAAGACTTTGATATCCATCACCTTAAAGTTACTTAAGCCTGGAATTTCGATTTGTTCAGATCCCTTTTCTTCAATATCAAGTACGGCGCCATCCCAGGTGAGCAAAAAGGAACCATCCATTTCTGCCCTTTGTATGCCAACAACGGTATAAACGTGTTTATTTTCCTCAACATTGTGCTGCCATTTTATTTCCAAAGGATTCCCATTGCTGGTAGCCTTAAGAAGTTTTTCAACTGATTCATCATCCATTTCATCAGCCGTCTGCAATGTTCCCTCAAATTGATATCCCGGGTCCTCGGTGTCACTCAAGGGCTTTAAGGT
>JBFHER010000286.1:0-5181 GCA_041584055.1 Bacteroidales bacterium | reverse complement strand
GGGACTGCCCCCATCATGAAGTTTAAAAAAGACAATTCGGTGCTGTTCTCCATGCCGGGAGTGCCTTATGAAATGAAATATGCAATGGCGCACGTGGTACTGCCTTTTGTGAAAGCGAATTTTAAGACAAATGGCTTTTTACACCGTACCTTGATGGCCGTTAATATTGCTGAGTCGGTGCTGGCTGAAAAACTACAGGATTGGGAAGCTGCATTGCCGGAGCATGTTAAACTGGCTTATTTGCCATCACCCGGACTGATAAAATTGCGCATCACCATGCGGATTAAAACCTTAGAGGATACGCAAAAGAAACTGGATGTTTATTGCCAGGAATTAAAGGAACAGTTGGGGAATCATTTTTTGACAGATCAGGACCGGAAGGTGGAGGAGGTGCTGGGTGAGTTGTTGAAAGAAAAAGGACTTACCATTGGTACTGCGGAAAGTTGTACCGGCGGCATGATCGCCCATCGCCTTACATCTGTGGCCGGAAGTTCTGCCTATTACAAAGGAAGCATTGTTGCTTATGCCAATGAGATAAAAATGAATTTACTTGATGTAAAATTAACAACCCTTGAAACCCATGGTGCGGTGTCAAAACAAGTGGTGGAAGAAATGGCCATGGGAGCATTGAAACAGCTGAATTGTGATTTTGCTGTAGCCACAAGCGGCATTGCAGGTCCGGATGGCGGAACGGATGAGAAGCCTGTTGGCACTGTGTGGATGGCCTGGGCATGGAAGGGTGGTGTTGAAAGTGAGTTGTTTGCTTTTGGAAAGATGAGAAATGTTACAATAGAACGATCCTCACGCATGGCACTTACAAGACTGATTTTCAGGATCAAAGAATTTATTATTAAATAAAAGTAAAAATAATGTAAATAATATTTGCAATGTTAAATTAAAATAACTTATCTTTGAGCTGTGATATTAAACCACATAAAAAATAAAGTTATGAAAAGTAGAATTTTAACATTAATGGCCGGATTATTTTGCCTTGCATCATTCAATGCATTTGCACAATTATCCGATGAAGAGTATGCTTACATTACCATGGACCTTCAGGGAATTTTAGACCTGACGATGACAACAAATCCACAAGTGGATTTTTCTTTTAACTCCATTGCTGAATACAAGCAGGGGATCGTGAAGTACAATGCAACACAGCTTGAAGTTGATGCCACTGTGGCCTGGGACTTATATGTGTATGCATCTACTGACAACTGGACGCAGGTTGAGGCTTATTCAACAAATGGAGCAAGCACGCTGCCTTCAGAAATTATTGAGATTTCTTCATCTGTAGATAATTCCGCAATAGCCGGTGGTGAAGGTCTGGATAATAATTTTGTATCTCTGAAAGGTTTAACCAACTCAGGGATGGATGATGGTACGCCAGATGCAAACACTCAGTTTTTAATGGGTGGTGATAATACAACCGCAGGTGTTGGTGTTATCGAAGCAGGTGATCCAGGAACAGCTGCCAGCAACCCAACCACTCACAAATTCAGAATGAGCTACCGTTTGAAGCCGGATATACCAGGTACTTTCCCAAATTCAACTGTACTTCTTGATGATCCTGCGCTTGGAAACACAGCAGATTATGCACAAGCTGGATACTATTACATAGAAGTTGTTTATGCATTGGTTGAAGATTTATAAGAAAACTGAAAAAAAATATTATTTTTACATATAAAAAGGTTGTCATTCTATTGTGACAACCTTTTTTAGCTTAAAATGAAGACGCATATATCCATATCAATATTACTTATCTATCTGAGCATTAGTGCAATTGCAGGGGCGCAGGTATCTTTTGAACTAAAGACATCTCCCGAAGTCGTGTTCTCTTTTGTGTCGGTGAATGATTATGTGGCCGGAAAAACAAAAATGGGCGCGCTTAAACTTCGTGTGAATAGTGATCGGAGATGGGATATGTGGGTAAAAGCTACCACGAGCAACTGGACTGCTGTAGATAATTATGCAACGGAAGGTGCAGTGCCGGATGTGGGCTTGCTGCAGTTGTCCGTTAGAAATGCGTCGGGAACATCAAATATATCTGGCTTTTTCCCAATCACGGAACTTGAACAGTATCTGATTGGTTCTGCAGCGACAGATGTTGAAGTCCCTTGTCCGGGTGCTGGTGCCAATGCTGCAGGTGATTACCTTGGCAATCGTGCCTGCTATGAGTTTAATGTTGATTTTAAGATCACTCCCGGCATTGATCCCGTGAATTATTTGCGTCCCGGCTATTATCGCCTGGATGTTTTATTTACAATTGTTGAAGACCTTTAGTGAAAAAACAAGTCACCATATTTTTAATTTTTCTTATCGGACTGATGGGATTCACATCCGGTCTACATGCACAGGGTGGCATACAGGTTGGCTTTGCTTCTAAAAGTTCGGTGTTTAAAAGTGCCGGGGTGCTTAATAATATGGTTCAAATAAAAAACGAAACGGGTAAGCTGTATCGTTTTCAGGTACAGGTGCTGGCACCTGTCGGCTGGAAAATAGTGGGAAGCCCTGAACGCTCAATTTCCATTGCAGCCGGCGATTCCATCTACCTTCCTGTTAATATTATTCCTAATGCGGCCATTCGCGGCGGTGATGTTTACATCTGTAATGCAAAGGTTTTTACCGATGATTTTATGATCGGCAGCGACAACTGGGTCATCAGTGTTGATAAAATCAGTGATCTGAAAATCATTCCCGACAATAACCGATTCTGGTTTCATGATGGGAGGGACTCCACTAGTTTTAAGTTATCCGTTTTTAACTATGGCAACGCTGAGGAAAATTTACTTCTTGATTTATCCTCTCTGCGGAAACAGCTGAGCGTTTATGATGAGAACTGGACGAAAACAAACGCGGTTCAGCTGTCCCTGAATCCCGGCGAAGATACAACCCTTGTTTATCATGTGGCCATCAACCGGCAGTTTACAGGGGAGCAGGAATATGATGTGTTGCAGTTAAAGGATAACATTGAGAATTACTCCCTGCGACTGAAGGTGGTAAACAGTGATTATAAAAATGGTCCTGCCATGTGGAAGAACAATTTGATCTTCACTAAGACTCCCTCAGAATACAAAGAAAATTTAACGGCTAGTGTCACCCTTCCTTTATCCCTTCAGATGGATGTTTACAACTTGCTTCAAAGCTCTACCTACATGAGTTTGCAGGCTTCCGGTAATAAAACATTTAACGGGGTTAACGAGCTTACTTATTTTTACCAAACGAATTTTAACACGAATGTATTTAATGCAGATGCGCTTTTAGGGAATTATGCATTTGTTGGCTACTACACCCCTCAGTACTTCGGAGAACTGGGAAACATCGTTATCACCCGCGAGGGGGCTTCCGTTTCCGGAAAAGGCGTGCGTGGCGGTTATACCTTCGGAAATCATGAACTCACGGCTGGAATTTTAGCCAACCCATCCGTCGCTGACATCCGGAGTTGGGGTACAAGCGCTGAGTATAAGTTCAACTCTGAAAACAAGCGACTTAGAACTTCAGCCTTTGGTTTGTTTGAAGATAATTATGATGTCAATCAACGCAATATCACTGCAATCCCGGCATTGTCTTACCGAATTAGCAACGATCATTTTCTAAAGTTGTCCGGCGGCTATAATGCCAGAACTTACGGCATTGATACAGGTAGTCCGGTCTTAAAGCACGGTTATGGCATGCGCTTAGGCTACAGTGGACGCCTCAATGATTTTACCTTCAGTGCTGCCAGTCGCTACGGATCGCCCACTTATGAACCCTCACCGGGATCCTTTCAACTGTCTGGTAATGTGGGCTACTTTCACCCGGGGAATCTGCAATCCAGACTGCTTCTGTCACATTATAGCTCCAGTCCTGATATTTATGGTAATTCCGGGGTGTTGATTCAAAGCGGATTGCGTGCCAGGTCAAATCAGATAGAATACAAAATTTCAAAAAGCCGCAATGCCGGTGTACTTTCAGGTTCAACCTATTTTAGACATCGTCTCTACAGAGATTTGTTAATGCAGCACGAAGGTGTGGGCCTTGGTTATTATCATCGCCATGGCGTTGGGATGCGGGTGAGTGCCAATGTGAATATGGATATGAACCAACTTCCGGACCTTCCGGAAATGGGAACCTTCTTTTCTTCACGACTGAAAACAAGTTTCAGATTTAGCGAACATTCGCTGCTTAACCTGCGATACCATTATGGCCCGTTTTATTACTATGAATTCAGTGAATTTGCAGAAACAAACGAAAATCCACAGTCCATCTTTATCAATGGCTACTATGATCAATGGTTTGGACAAAACAGATGGTTGGGACGGATCAATGGAAATTATAACTACCGTTTGCAAAAAGATCATCACATTCTGAATTCCAGGCCGGAGGTGTTTTATTTTACGAAGAGCGGTTTGCGCTTCAATGTGTATGCCAACCTTTCGTATTTGCGTAAGACCTACTACCTGGACACCGAAGGTTTGCAAAGCGGAACCACCAGCTCATTTCATATGGAGACCGGGTTTGGTATCAAAAAGGATTTTGGCCTTCCTGTTTCAAGCAGACGATATTTTGATGCGCATTTTGAAGCCTTTGACGACGTGAATGGCAATGGTGTGCGCGACAGGGGTGAAAATGGCATTCAGAACATACTGGTGCGCATGATTCCCGAACAGGTCCTGGATGAAGCGGGTGAAGAGTCTATCTCAACAGGGTATTACCATATTCTTACCAACAAGAAAGGGAACGGGATGGTGGATAACATTCCGGCCGGCCGTTACGCGATTGTGGTTGAAGCGCTTGAGAAACAAAACAGCATCCTGGCAACCGACATAGAACAGCTGGAACTGTTTTCGGATAAAACAATTCCACTGGCCTTTGCTTCCGGTGGGATCGTGACAGGCTCTATCAGCATCGAACAAGCCCGGTTCAGTCAGTTTTCGAGTGGCGTGAATGTTGCCAATATCCGCGTTTCTGCCAGGGATCATTCCGGTAGGGAGTACAGTGCTCTCACAAACGAAAACGGAACATTTGAAATATACGTCCCGGTGGGAGATTACATGGTAAGCATCAATCAACAGGTGTTTGGAAAGAGTTTTGTGGTGATGCAAAACAACAAACCGGTTCAGTTGACCAATACCAACAATAAGGCATTTATTAATTTTTACGTGAAAGAAGTAGAACGAAAACTAAATATAAAACGCTTTT
>JBFHER010000285.1:0-5183 GCA_041584055.1 Bacteroidales bacterium | reverse complement strand
TTCAGTGCAGGCACTCATCAAGGATGATAAGGCTATGGCAAGCACAGCTAATTTTAAATATATTTTCATTTTACATTAATTTATTTTAGAATTCGTTATCGGTGCCATTCCGGACTCCATCCATCCTAACATCTAAAAAACGCATCTAAAAAGTTTATTGTTTTATTTTTTTAGAGGGATGACCATGTTCCAGGACTTGGTTGAATTTCCAAATCCTCCAGGACCATCCATTGTGGCAAAAAAGAGATGCGTCGGTCTGCCATTTTCGATTAAAACAAATGGCCGCTCCAGCTGTCCCTGTTTTATTGTTTTTCCATTGTCCCATTTCACAGTTTTGGTATAGGCTTTAGGATGTTTATCAACGATCCAGGTAATGCCATCCTCAGAATGAGCCAAAAGGCCATCCCCTGCACCTCCAGTAATTTTTCCACGCTGATCTTTTGCGATCATATGAATGCCCAATGCATCACTCCAAACATGCGGATCCTCTATTTCTCCAAACGATGCTTCAGAAAAAACCGGTGTTTCCCCAAGCACAGTATAAGGGCCTTTATAGGTAGGTGCGGTTGCAACGCTAACATTCATGTCTCCATGTTTGATGCCATCCTCCTGATAAGCCCTGCTTTTAAAAATCAAGACAACGGAGCCATCCTCCCGAATTAAGGGAGAAGGATTTGAGGTTAAAAAGCTGTAAAATGTATTTGGTTTAACATCTAAAACAGGCTCATCTAACCTTTTCCATGGACCAAAAGGACTTTTGGATGTGGCAATGCCGATACGTTTCCCCCATCGCCCTGCAATGCACCACTTACTATCGAGGGTCAGTTCACTTGCATTTTCCTCTGTTACCTCCTCAAAAGGATGCGTGGAGCCCATGTAGTATAAAATATATTCATCCTTGTATTTCACAATTTTTGGATTATGACATGATCTGCCATCCCAGAACTGAGCACCTCTGGCGCCCAGGGCCACATCTGCAAATTTATAGGGTCCTTCCGGGGTATCTGAAACAGCGTGCACGATCTCAGAGGCGATCATCCAACCCGGGTGAAAGCGCAAATACTTAGGCCAGCGTGAGGCAAACATATGGTATTTATTATCTTCACCTTTGATCACAGAACTCCCCCACACCCAATAATCCTCCATTGCTAAGCCCCCATTTACGGGAGCTGCATCAAATTCACCTAAAACATTGGTTTGACAAGAGCCTGATAATGAGGCTAAAATAAGTAAAAAAACAAATGTAATTTTCATGATATTACGTGATTAAATGAACTTAGACTTTCGCAATTTTAATTGTTTTTTGCCTTATTTATCGCGAGCAAAACCATTAAACAATAACCTGTCAGAAGCCCATCAAAGTTAACTTTTAGATTTGATTGATTCGATTTCACAAATACCAACACCTTACTTAATAAACCTGGAAAATCAATTTCATAGATCATTTCCTTTAGAACAACAGTTCCTCCTCCAAAGGAATACGCTTTGTAAATAGCAGCGAAAATGACAACGGCATCATCTGTTTCTGACAAATATTCTGTTTCATAAAAACCTGATTTTCAGGCAAAATCACTGTTGTATAAATTGCCTTTCCATTTCCACAAGTGGCCGTACTGCTATTCAGAAAATAAAAACAAGGCATTGACGATAAAAACACCACTCATTCCAAACTATTTGATGGTATTTCCTGTACCATTGTTTTGAACACTTCCATCAGGACTGGTTACCGTACAAGAGGATGAATACTTTGTTAGTACCACTGGACAAATTGTCTGATTATTCAGAACGATGGCGCTGGCCTTGTGAGCACTTTGTAATTCTGCATCGGTACTGTTTTCTTCGGTATAACGACTGCCAACATCACCTACACGAATTTCTCTACCTGCATACATGCTGTCAGCTTCGTTCTTAATAATTGTAATTTTATGTCCCGACCCTGAAATTTCCGCAAGAGGGTGTGTTCCCATTACTGTATCAGCTGGAATTAACTCAAGTTCAATATCCGAATTACGCTTATTGCTATAAGGCAAGGCTAACAAAGGGCCAAAAGCGGCATCTCCCTTACAATTGCGCACAACTGCTTCAGATGCAAAGCTGTAGGCATGATCACATCCCGTAACGATGCAATTGGAAACGGTGGCTTTTCCGCTTTGAATGGCAAGGGTTATCCCCCCGCGCATTCGATTAACCCTACAATTTTCAACAAGGATTGTTCCCGTTCTTCGTGAGACACCATTTACATCGGTACCATCAAGATACGCACGTATTCCATCTTCGGTAAGACTTAACATTTCCCCTTTAGGAATTGGCCAGCCCAGCATCCAATCGGGATATTGTATTGTAAAATCAAAATCAAATGCAGGACCGGATGTTTCCTCATAAATTTCATCCGTCGGGCGTAAAATCCCCTCCATGTTGATGCTTCTCAAAACGGTATTCTGTGATCCATGAATGTGTATGCCATGACCGTAGGCATGCACCGTAAAGTCGCAGCTATCCACCGTGACATTATCTCCAAGAATGGACATTGCTGAATGTTTGTACAGGGCCACTGAGGAGCCGGAGCCTTTGCCGTACATATCGCCATAACCATAAGGAGATGATCCACGAATGATGAACTTACTATGTACAAAGCGGATGTTGTTTCCACGCACTTCAAATTGTGCAAGGCTTTTATACGGCTTTTTATCTCCTGTATTTTCGAACAGTCCGCCACGAAAAAGGATGTTGCTTCCATCCATGCGATAACCCGCAAATTCATGGACACTCCCCGGCCCCATGGCAGCCAGCACTTCTGTTGGCACCTGGATTGTAACATCTTCGAAAATAAACTGGTTATTTGAACCACTGAAATGGAAAATCGTTTTCACATCATCCGGCATTGTATTTTCAACAATGTACAAACCCGGGGTCATGGTAACTATTTTCCCTGACATCCGAGCTGCAGCCCTAAGTTCCTCTATGCTTGAAACAGTAATCGAATCGGATGATTTACCCATAACCGATTGGCTAAGCTTCCCTCCATCTACGACTGTTTTCAAATCAGCCGCAGAAGGATAGTCTACCTCCAATACCGTCGTCTGAGAATACAAAGGTGAAAGAATTGTTCCGAACAAAAGAACAGACAATCCTTTTTTCAACATCTTATATATATCTAATTTCATTCCATTAATTTAATAGTTCCCGCACGATTCTTATGAAAAGAATATTACAGGCTGCGCTATTCCAACTTCACTTAAAGTTCAAGTTTTATAACGGTGGCGATGTCATCTGGTGCTTCAGCAGGAAGTAAAATAACTGCTCCATTTTCGCTTGACTCCACTTTTAGTTCTCCTTCTGGATCAGCTAGAAAACTGGCCTTTTTAACTTTTATTTCTTTATTTACAACCAGGCGGCCATCCTCAGGCCAGTCAAATACATGGGCATATACAACGCCTTCTTTTGTTGTATATCGTCCCCACTCAGGTCTGTCAACCGGACTAGCTTTAGCGCCATAGATTGCTTCTCCATTCACTTTTGTCCACACGCCCATTGCTTTTAAGCGTTCAACGCTTTCTGGTGGAAAAAGACCTTGTGCATCAGGACCAATGTTTAACAAGAAATTACCTCCTTTAGAAACAATATCCACCAAATGCTGAATGAGTGTTTCGTTGCTTTTCCAATTATGATCTGAAGGCTTGTAACCCCAGGAACCGTTCATGGTCATACATGCCTCCCAGTCACTATCGATGCCCGTTGCAGGAATTTCCTGCTCCGGTGTTCCGAAATCACCAGCAAAATCGCCTTCAGCGTCCATGCCTTCCATCCCCATACGACCTTTGTCAACGCGATTATTTACAATTGTATTTGGTTGTATTTCACGTATAAATTCGTAGAAATCTTTACCCATTTCTGTTGTATAATCAGGAATCCAATCACCATCAAACCAAACAACACCGATATCACCATAATTGGTAAGCAGCTCTTTTACCTGTGGTTTTAAATAGTTTTCGAAATACTTTGGAAACTCAGGATTGAAAACGCTTTGATCTTTTTGACCGGCGTTGTAATTCGGATACAAGGGAGCTTGTGCCTGCGGATGATGCCAGTCAACGATTGAATGATAAACACAGAATTTAATCCCTCCTCTTTTACAAGCTTCTGCCAGCTCTTTCACGATGTCCCGTTTAAACGGGGCAGCATCCATGATATCGTAATCTGTAATTTTTGAATCCCACAAACAAAACCCGTCGTGATGCTTAGACGTTAAAACAATGTATTTCATCCCTGCATCCTTTGCCATGGCTACCCAGGCATCAGCATCAAATTTAACAGGATTGAATTTTGCTGTAATTTCCCTTTCGTATTCTGGAATTGTTATGTCCAGTTTATCCATCACCCATTCTGCTCCACCTTTGCAGGTATCTCCATTCCATTCTCCACCGGGAATAGCATAGGCACCCCAGTGTATAAACATACCAAAAGCGGCATCCCGCCACCATTGCATACGTTCATCATCACTTAACTTCTCTACCGCAGGTGCTTTTGGAGCGCATGCAGAAACAAGAATCAACACACTCAAACCAAGACCTAAAATTACTTTTTTCATCATTTTAATATTTATCAAGTCATAAGATATAAGTATCAAAACTGAACTGTTGCGAGTATTTGATACCAATTCAAACCAAAAATTTAATATTTTTTAATTTATTGCAAGAAACAAAATCTTCAGGAAAATGAGCAGAGTAATTATGTCAAAAAATAGTATGGATGTTGCATTGTCAACTTAACTTGCTTAAAACATGCTATTTTGTAAGCTGGCGTTCGATGAGGTTTTATTATTTCAAGACGATAAAAAACAAGCCATCTTTCATTTTAGCATTTATAGGGTGCATGGTTTTGCACCAAGCCCCCCTGTCTTAAACAACATTGAAACACACTTTATTTACCTTCCTAAGGACTTATTTTGAGACCAATAAATCGCTATTTTAGTAATATTACAGCATCTTTAAATGCTTTTTCGATTCGGAATTCCATCTGATTTGGATTGTCTCTGTTTATATAGCCACCTCTTTTTATCATTTTATTTTTGTCATCAGTCACCACCAAGGTACCCGGATTATATCCATCAGCAATTGGAACTTTTAAAACGCATGGACCGTCACTTTGAATCCTTAGTTTATCTCCATCGGTTTCAAGACTAA
>JBFHER010000284.1:0-5198 GCA_041584055.1 Bacteroidales bacterium | reverse complement strand
TGGCCCATAAATCAAAGGTGCCATCAGGTCCTACATAAGAAGCACTGTTGGTTTGCCTTGTAATTACAAGTAAATCATAATTATTCAACTGAGTCACTTTGTCACTGGTGATATTTTGCCAGTACTTTTCGGTCGCATTTACTTTAAACCCTTTCTCCGATAAGGCCTCTATAAGTGGCGCATCGGCTTCAAGGTTTTCGGTAGCGATCGTAACCGTGTAGGTTTTTGCGTAAACATTAAAAGTACATAGTAGAATAATGAATCCTGGTATTGATTTTTTTATCTTACCAATAGCAAATTTTATTCGTCCCTTCATTTTTCCTTTTTTGATATTTTGCATCATAAACAATTTAAAAAACGATACTGAAAGTGTATACTTCCCATTAATCCGCAACCTTTATTCGGAAAATGAACCACGTTCGGTAGAAAACACATCACCTACAGGCGTGGCTGGCAAGGTTTTTTGCCAGGCATTCAGCTTTTCAATCAACTGACTTACGATTTGCGGATTCTTATCTTTCAGATCAGTTTTTTCATACGGATCACCGGCAATGTCGTACAACTCAACATAACTATTATCAATATTCGCCGCTAGCTTCCAGGTTTGATCAACCACAGCATAAGAAACCCAATGATCGGGTTTGCTTTTTGATGCAGGCCATCGTGAAGGATATTTCCAAAAAAGTGGTTTTTCGCGAACCGGCGCTTGTTTTCCCTTGAGCACAGCAAGTTGACTCATTCCATCAGGTTGGTAGCCCTCCGGCATGGTGACACCAGCAATTTCGCAGAAGGTAGGCAAGAGATCAACAGCTGAGATAAGCGATACATCATCCACTTTTCCTGCGGGGACCTTACCCGGCCAGCGTGCAATGAAAGGAACACCAATTCCACCCTCAAAGAGAGATGCTTTGTAACCTTTTCTTCCTCCGGTAATCCCTTTTGATGCCCCTCTGCCATAACCGGCACCTGTTGCCGGATCGTAAGATAAGGTAAGCTCATCTGAAGAACCTGCGGGACCGTTGTCTGAACTAAAGATAACCAAAGTATTTTCTGTTAAACCAAGTCGGTCTAGTGCGTCTAGTATTTCTCCAACACGGTCATCGGCATGCGACAGGATAGCGGCGTAGATATTATCAGACTCTTCCAGATCTGGAAAACGCCAGCGATATTCAGGTAAAACATGATGTGGTGTATGTGGCTCATGCATCCACACGTTTATGTAAAAGGGCTTACCCTCTTTTTGGCTTTTCTCCATGAAAGAGATAGTGTTCATGGCATCTTCAAACCAAGGCATCTGTTCGCCGGAGCAATTAAAGGCGCCAAAGTGATCATAGCCATATTCGCCCGGAGCCGGAGAATCCTTAATCATTTCATTGGAAAGGTGCCACTTACCATAATGTGCTGTGGCATAACCGCCATTTTTAAGCATACGTGCTAAATATGGGGCATCGAGCGAAAGCCAGTCTGGCATGTTACGTCGTTGATTAGATTCCACGGTGGCAAAGTGCCCGTCAATATTATGACGTGCAGGAAAATGTCCGGTCATAACTGCTGTACGACTAGGCGAGCAAACCCCACTGGCTACCGTAAACCGGTGAAAGTCTATTCCTTCGTCTGCGAGTCTGTCTATGTTGGGGGTTTTTACATAAGGATGTCCGTGGCAGCTCAAATCACCCCAGCCCCAGTCATCTGCAAATATAAACAGGATGTTGGGCTTATCAGGGACTTGTGTTGATTTGGTTTGACATGCTGATGCGAAAATAATCACTATCAGCATCAGCAGATTTAGTTGTGTTTTCATTCTAATTTTATGTTTTATTGATGTTTTTCTTGTGAGAGCTCCAACGGAAAATTCCTTCATCTAAAATATCAGACGAAATATTCCTGCAGGCTATTTCCTACAAATATGATTTAAAAACATTCAAAAGTCCTCATTTTCTTTAATAATAGGATTCTCATTTTTGTCAATCTGTTGCTCATATTCGTCTCCAACCGTTAAATATTCAAAGAGATCCATTGCCTGGTCTGGGAATCGATATAAATTATTTTCATTTTCCGAATTTTAAATTAAAAAAAGCATTGCCTGTTTGACATAATGCAATCAGTATTTCTAACTGTAAAAAGGCAATCGTTTATCAAAATTTTTTGCATTTAGGATCCTTTAAAATTGTCGAAGTTGTCTGATTTATGGACCTAATTGTCTAAAAATGAGCAAGAGAAAAGTTTATTAGAGACTGCTTATGATAAATATTATCCTTTTCTTTCACATGAAAAGATGTGACAAGTTTGTTTCGGTTATCACTTTGAAGGGAATCGCATTTATTCAATTTCAATTTGGATTTTTTTACTGTAAATCAATGATGTAATGAATGTCTACTTTATGCTTAAGTACATGGTAAACAAAACGTATTTTACTCTGTTCTTAATACAACTTTTTATGGTTTCGCTTGCCCATGCTCAGACAAGCGCAGTCTACATTTCAGAATTTGTAGCATCAAGCGACACAAGTTTCAAGGATCAATTTGGTGCGTATCCCGATTGGATTGAGCTTCATAACAGTTCTGATGTGGCTGTTAACCTTGAAAACTGGGGATTGTCTGATGATGTTTTAGCCCCTGGAAAATGGAAGTTTCCATCTATTGAAATTGCGGCAGGAGAATATTTGATTGTTTTCGCATCAGGAAATGACTTGAATAATCCGCATGCTTACCTACATACGAACTTCAAATTATCAGCTGCAGGCGAATCATTAATACTAAGCAATGCAAAAGGCGAAATTGTTTCAGGTTTTCAAACAGATTACCCCAGTCAGATTACAGACATATCCTATGCCTGGGTTGATGGTTCATATATTTATATGAAGGCTCCCACACCGGCATCTGCAAACATTGGTATCCGACATCTGTTCCCTCCATTATTTAATGTGCAAAGAGGTGTCTATTCAAGTTCATTCTCACTTGATTTAATCCCTGGAAACAAAGGTGTTTCGATTAAATACACAACAGACGGCAGTGCTCCGGATATCGCAAACGGACTTGATTACTCAGGCCCAATTTCAATATCTTCAACCACCGTTGTTCGGGCAATATGCCTGGAAAACAATGCGACTAGTGCCTCAGTGACACACACCTATATATTTCCAAAAAATGTATTGGTTCAACCTGATTTCCCAAAAGGATATCCTGTAATTTGGGGAACAGATGTTCCTGCTGATTATGGCATGGACTATGACATTTGCAAGGTCTCTGAATACCGGGATTCCATATTGAAAGCCTTAAACAACATGCCCATCGTGTCGATCTCAACAAAAGTGGACAATCTATTTCTTGCGGAGAACGACTCAGAAACAGGTGGCATTTATGCAAATACCTCTAAACGCTGGGAGCGGCCTGCCTCCATTGAAATTATTGAACCTCAAAAAGATGCTTCTGTACAGGCCAATTGTGGATTACTTCTACAGGGCGGGGCGAGTAGAATACCAAGCAGATCGCCCAAACATTCTTTCCGTGTTGCTTTTCGATCTGAATACGGTCCTTCAAAACTCAAATATGAACTGTATGAAGACACAAGTGCGGTGAAGTCGTTCGATGATTTGTGTTTAAAAGCCACCTACAACAATTCATGGATCCATATGACTTCAAGTCAAAGGGAAAGGGCACAATACATGCGAGACGTTTGGGCTAAAATGACGTACAGACAAATGGGAAACATCGGTTTGCATACAAAATATGCCCTCCTTTATTTAAATGGACTATTTTGGGGATTGTATAATATTTCAGAACGGGCCGATGCTGATTTCATGGAATCGTATTTTGGGGGTGAGAAAGAAGAATATGATGTATTAAAGGATAACATTACGGATCCCATAGATGGAACGGCGGACACCTGGAATACTTTGCTAAGCAAGGTTCGGGAAGGGTTGACTTCTGATACTGCCTATTTTGAACTCACAGGGAAAAACCCCGATGGGAGCGATAATTCCAACATTCCATCCTATGTAAATCCGATAAGCATGGCAGATTATATGCTCTTGAATTTTTATGCCGGAAACGGTGATTGGGATCATAAGAACTGGTCGGTTGCGATGCATAGGAAAGGAAATACCAGGGGCTTTTACTTTATTCCATGGGATGAAGAACAAATACTAACAGGTCTAAGCACGTTTACTAAGGAAATGGTCTCGTTTAATGAAACTTGTCCCAGTGAGGTATTTCTTGGAATGATGAAAAACGATGAATTTAAATTGTTGTTTGCAGACAGGGTGCAGAAGCATTTGTACAATGATGGTTCACTAACGCCAGAAAACGTCACAAAAAACTGGGATATACTGGCAGGCCAGATTGAGCAGGCTGTTTATGCAGAATCCGCGCGATGGGGTGATTACCGGCGCGATGTTGTTTTTTCTGACAGTTTATTGTACACCCCTGAATACTGGAAAGAACAAAAGAATTATCTGCAGCAAAATCTTTTTCCATACAGGACGGATACTTTACTTTTGCAATTAGATACGCTCGAATGGATGCCATCCATATCTGCACCATTGTTCAGCAAGCATGGCGGAGTTGTCCCCTCTGACTTTAAATTGGGAATGACAGCGGAAGAAGGAGAAATATATTTCGATTTAAAAGGCAATGACCCACGCCTTATAGGAGGATCCATTGCATCTGATGCATTAAAATTTGATTCAGATTTCAGTCTAAATCCGGGAAAAACACTTGTTAAGGCCAGGGCTAAATCAGGAGACAACTGGTCGGCTTTAACGGCAGCAACATTTATTTGTGAAGCGTCAGTTGATACAATTACCAATTCCACTGGCACAAATTCTGTAATGGTGAACACACCAAACAACCTGTTTATTTCACCGAACCCTGCCAATGATTATACAAAACTTATGTTTAGCATTGCAGCGCAGGGCCATATAAGGGTAGAAATAATTAATATCCAGGGGAAAGTTGTTCAGATAGCCGATTTTGGGTGGATGCAACAGGGAGAACACTCTTTGCATCTTGATGTTAATAAGCTTGCGAACGGAATGTATATCTGTGTCTTAAAAGGCAAGAACCTTCAACTACAGGCTAAAATGATGATCAGAAAATAAAGTGAGATAATAAAATGAAACATAACTGTCCGAATAAAACATTGAAAAGTTCTTTGAAATATTTGGAATTTAGTTAGTTACAGATATTTATTTAGTGATC